>JBIIND010000023.1:0-10950 GCA_044337665.1 Cyanobium sp. | reverse complement strand
GGCTCCCGACGGCCCACCGCCCGCACGGGCCGTTCGCCGGCGGCGGCCAGCAGGGCCGCACCGCTTGGTGTGCCGGCTCCAAACAGCAACAATCGTGTCATCGGCCCACCAGGCTGAACAGCCGCTTCAGGTAACGCAACAGGAACGGGACGGGCCAGGTCGCCCCGAAGGCACGCCGGTAGGCCCGCCGCACCTCCTGGAGCCGCCGCTGGGTCTGCAGCCCGCTGACGCCGCCGCTGCCCATCCCCACAAGTTCCAGGTCCATTCGCTCCACCCGCAGATCGGCGAAGCCGGAAAGCTGCAGGAAATGGTCAAGATCCGCCGAGAGGGAAAAGCCCTCGGCGTAGCGGGGCAGGCGCCGCCGGGCGCCGGGGCCGATGGCGGTCGCCTGGTGGGGGGGGGTGCTGCCGAGAAACAGGGAGCGTCGGTAGGAGTGGCGCCAGCGGAAGGCGCTCGGGCGGTTGTTCTCGTAGCGGCCGCGGCAGACCAGCAGATCGGGCTCCCGGCCCAGCTGCATGAGCTCCTGGAGTCGTGTCGCCAGCCGCTCGAGCACGTTGGGGCCGGCTGCCCAGTCGTCACTGCCCCAGAACAGGAGCCAGGCCTGGGGCGTCGCCTGGGCGGCGCCCTGGTTCATGGCACCGAAGATGCCGGTCTCCTCGGGGGCTTGGGGGGTCCAGGACAGGCGGGGATCCTCCCGGCAGAGTTTTGCCAGCGCGGCACGGTGAACCGCCGAACTGGGACCGTCGATGAAATGAAGCCGCCAGTGGGGCCAGCTCTGTTGCTGCAGGGAACCCACCAGCCTCGGCAGGAGCGCATGGGAGTCGAGGGTTGGCACCACCAGCTCGATCGTCGGCCGGGCCCCCGCACCGGGCAGCTCAGCCATGGCGACGGATCACCGTGTCCTCGAGAACCAGCAGATCCATACGGGTCCGCAGGAAGCAGTCCAGCGCCTGGTTGGGGGTGCAGACGATCGGCTCGTTTTCATTGAACGATGTGTTGAGAACCATCGGCACGCCGGTGCGGGCGGCGAAGGCCCGGATCAGTCGGTAGTACCGCCCGTTGGCGCTCTCACTGACGGTCTGAAGACGACCGCTGCCATCCACATGGGTGACCGCGGGGATGAGGGCCCTCTTCTCGGCGCGGATCGGATAGACCTGCATCATGAACGGCACATCGCCCTCCAGCTCGAACCATTCCGCCACGGCTTCGCGCAGCACCGAAGGAGCGAAGGGCCGGAATGATTCGCGGCGCTTGATCTTCAGGTTGAGGATGTCCTTCATGTCGGCTCGGCGAGGATCACCAAGGATGGAGCGGTGGCCCAGGGCCCTGGGGCCCCATTCCATCCGCCCTTCAAACCAGCCGATCACCAGCCCCTGGCCGATGGCTTCGGCCACCCGATCGCAGAGTGCAGCGTCCGGCAGCTGCTCCACACTGCAGTGGGCCGCCTCCAGGGCCGAGCGCGTGGCGGGATCCGCCAGCAGCATGGCCACTTCGCCCGTGCCGGGGCCCGCCCCCAGATAGGCATTGGCCATCGGACTGCAGCGAGATCCGCCCCGCTGGTGCCAGACCTCCAGAGCCGCCCCCAGGGCTCCGCCGGCATCCCCTGCCGCCGCCTGCACGAACACCTCCCGGAATGGGGTGGCCAGCGTCACCTTGCCGTTGGCCACGGAGTTGGCGCCGCAGCCGCCGGCGATGCACAGCTGATCGACGGGTCGGGAGGCGTGCAGAGCCCGCAGCAGGTGAAAAAAGGCCTCCTCGTACATGGCCTGCGCGGAGCGGGCGATGTCCTTGTGCCGCTGCTCCAGGGGCTCATCGGCACGGCGCGCCGGACCCAGCAGATCTTCCAGGGCCGGAGCCCAGTGTTCCCCCACCACCGGAGAGCCTTGGCTCCACTGATGGGGGAGACGTTCGGTGGCGTGGCGGAAGAAGCGCAGATCCAGTCGGTAGGTGCCATCCGGCTGAAGCCGGACGATCTGGCGCATCGCCTCCAATTGGTTGGGGGCGCCGTAGGGCGCCAGGCCCATCACTTTGTATTCATCGCCATACTGGGGAAATCCCAGGTATTGGGTGATCGCGGTGTAGAAGGCTCCCAGGGAATGGGGGAACCAGATCTGCCCGTTCACAACCAGGCGTGTGCCATCACCGAACCCCCAGGCACCGCTGGCGAAGTCGCCGAATCCGTCGACCGACACCACCGCCGCCTGGGGAAACGGCGAGCTGTAGAAAGCAGAGGCCAGGTGGGCTCGGTGGTGTTCCACGAAGTGGAGGGTCGCCCGGATCTGCTGGTCGGGGAAAGCGGCGGCCAGCTGGCCAGCCAGATCGGCCCGCTCCTGTTTGTTGCGCCAGCGCTGCAGCAGGAAGCGGGGGCTGGGGCGGTTGCGCAGGGTGTACGCGATCTTGCGAAACCTGTGGGCGCTGGGAAGGCTGTTGATGGCCACGTGGTCC
Source organism: Cyanobium sp. (assembly GCA_044337665.1). Lineage (GTDB taxonomy): Bacteria > Cyanobacteriota > Cyanobacteriia > PCC-6307 > Cyanobiaceae > Cyanobium. Next base: position 8,505 of record JBIIND010000023.1, on the reverse strand, counting down.
ACATCGGCAAGGCCGACTCCAGCGTCTGCAAGGCAGGCGCCGATGGCCTCGCTGGGGAAGCCGGCCCAGTGTTTGATGCGGCGGAAGCGCTCCTCTTCCGAGGCCGCCAGGATTCGACCATCCTGGATCAGGGCGGCGGCCGCGTCGGCATGGAAGGCGTTGATGCCGAGGATCAGGGTCATGGAGCTGAGGAGGAGCCGGCGATCGGCGGGATGCAGGGTTGTGCTGTCAAGGAAAGCAGCGCGGATCGGGCAAATGGGAGGGTGCTGGCCAGCCCGCCACCCGGCGGAGGGTCCGGAGCGTCGCTCCCTGGAGTGAAGCTGGCTTCACATCCGCTCCCCCGTGCCTCGCTCCGGAGGGGGTTCCATCAGCATCAGGCTCAACAGCAATTCGGCGTAAAGGCGTTGGAAGGCGTAGTACCAGCCCCGCCAACCGTCGAGCAGGCCGCCGCGCAGCACCAGGCAGTAGGGCAGGACCAGCAGGGGCATCAACCAGCGGCGGCGACGCCAGCGGTCGAAGCGGCCAAGCGCCTCCGGAGGTGTGCTGTTCAGCTTGTGCAACTCCTGCTTCAGGTAGCGCTGCTGGGAGGCCAGCCAGCGATCCAGCGGTTTGCGGTCATCGTGAAGGATCGGCCCTGGAAAGATCTCGACCGCCCCATCGATGCGAACCCGGTGACCATGGCCATCATCAACGTAGGTGGCAAGTTGGGCTCGGTAGAGGCAGATGCGCGGCGGCAGCATGCTGCCCCGGATGGGGTGGCCGGCGATGCAATAACGCAGGGGTACCCGCCAGCCGGCTTGCGGACCCTCCGGGTCGAAGTGTGCGAGCGCATGGAGGAAGGATCGACTGAGCACGTAGTCGGCGTCCAGGCTGAGCACCCAGGGGCTGCGGATCTGGGTCAATCCGAAGTTGCACTGGCTTGCGAAGGAGTCGAAGGGACGGTGGAGGACCTCGGCCCTCGGGCAGATTTGGGGGATGGCTTCGAGGGTGCCGTCCCGGCTGCCGCTGTCAATCACCACCACCCGTTCGGCCCAGGTGAGGGCCCCGAGGGTGCGGATGATGTTGGCGATCTCGTCACAGCAGATCACCAGCGGAGTGATCGCCTGGCACACCATCGCCGGAATCGGGAGGCTCCGCTCAGCCATGGCTCCGCAGGATCCCCTGGTAGGCCTGAATCATCCGCCGGGCAAGAACGGGCCATCCGTAATGTTCCTCCGCCAGTCGGCGAGCCGCCAGGGCGAAGGGGGCACGGGGTTGGTCAAGGGCTTGGCAGAGGTTCTGCGCCAGAAGGGCTGGGTCGAGGGGGCTGAGGAGTCCAGCCCCGGCCTCCGCCACCGCTGGGGCCAGCCCGACCTCTGGGGAGAGCAGCACCGGCGTGGCGGCGGCGAGGGACTCGGCGACGGCGATGCCGAAGTTTTCAGCCGAGGAGGGAAGCACGAACCAGTCGCAGCCCTGCAGAAGGCAATTCTTGGCTTCGCCGCTGACGAAGCCCAGCCAGTGGCAGCGCTCCGCAATCCCCAATCGGTTGGCCAGGTTTTGCAGCTGCAGCGTGTAGGCGGGTTCGCCACTGCCCGCGATCAGCAGCTGCCAGGGGCGGTGGGGCTGGCGCTGACGCAGCAGGGCCAAGGCCTCAAGCAGCCGCTCCAGCCCCTTCTTGGGATGGAGGCGGGAGAGAAACAGCAGGGTTGGTGTTGCCGGGGCGAGCTGGGGGTGGAGTTGCCGCAGCCTTTCCCGGGCATCCGCGCGCAGGTCCGGAATGGCGACGCCGAGGGGCAGATCGAGGGCTGGCGGTCGCAGCCTCAGGCGAGCGAAGTCGGCCGACTCCATCGCTGAAGTGGCCTGCAGCGCGGCGGCTCCATTGAGGTTGCGGCGCTCGATCAGGGCGAGGAACAGCCGCTTGCGCAGGGCGCTCTGCTCGAGGCTCCAGGGTTGCAGGTGGCCGAGGCAGTGGATGAGGTAGGGGGTGCCGGTGGCACGGGCGATCGCCATGCCCCGGCTGGCGGGCCAGGAGAAAAGGGAATGGACATGCAGCAGATCCCAGTTGTGCAGATGGCTCTGCAGCCATTGGCCGAGGGCCGGGGTGTAGGCGAACTCCCGCAGCGCCCGAACCGGGGGGCTCCAGCGGGGGAAAAGCTGCACGGGAACGCCACAGTGCTCGATCCAGCGCCCGGTGGGCTGCTCCATCACTGCGGGGCCGTCGTCGTTGCTGGCCACCAGAGCGGCCTCGAGGCCCTCAGCCCGGAGGGCCGACACCATGGAGAGGGCCGCTTCGCTGGGGCCTCCGCGGCTGGGGCCGATCGAGGGGATGAGGTGGAGGACCTTCAGGATGGGGAGACGCTGGGGGGCGCCGGTTCTGGATAGGAAGTTCGGGAAACCCCGGCAAGCCGTTCTGCGGCCTGGCGCTGGGAGAGGAGATGGGCCTGAATAACGGCCGGACAGGCGAGGACAAAGCCAGCACTGAGGCCAAGGATGCTGAGCACATAGGGATCGCCGTACACCTGGCTGGCCGCGGTGAAATTGATCACGTTGGCGGCGAGGAATGCGATCAGGCCCAGGTTGATCAGGCCATATTGCGGAGGAGCAAGGCGCAGTTGGCGTGTGATCTGCCAATAGAGCTTGGCGAGTAGGGCCAAGATCACGAAGAAGAGAATAAGGCCGGCTACCCCTAATTCCACCGTGATCTTGCCGAGGCCCCCTTCGGCGGCGCCGAAATTTCCCCGCATCCCCAGGCCCAGGCTTCCAGCCCCTTGGGCGGTGGCACCGATGCCCGCCCCGATTGGCCCAGCGGTTTCGATGCCAACGGCAACGGTGGACGTTCCGAAGCTGGTCAAGCGGGAGATGACATCCGTCCAGACCGTGTTGCCCCGCTCCAGGAAGGCTGAGAAGGTTCCACCGGAGGTGGGGTTGCCCCCCAGATAGACCAGCACCATCAGCAGGAGCAAACCTCCGCCGAGCCCAACCAGCAGGTTGCCGCGGATCTTCGTATCCCCACGCCAGGCGATCAGCATGCTGTAGATAGCCACAAATCCGACCACCAGGGTCAGGGCTTTGCGTCGACCGGTGAGGGTGCTGATCACCATCAGGGTGATCGTCAGTGCTGAGCCCACCGCGATGGGCCAGGGTTCACGGCGATAGACAGCGAGAATGAGTACAAAGCAGGCACAGGTGGCGAGGTGCCAGGCCGCCACCTCACTGCTCCGCCAGAACCCTGTGTAGCCCTGGGTGTATCCCCCAAGGCCAGCGATGAGGATCTTGACCCCGCTGCCCATGTCCGTGAATATGGGGCCCTGGTAGCCGTTGTAGGCGAGGATCAGGGTAAAGGTAAACAGGAGACCCATGATTACATATATCAAAACGAAGCGATTTACGGCGGAAGGGTGCAGGGCAAACTGGTATCCCACCCAAAGAGCTGTGAGCGGCGCCAGGAAAAAGCCCACGCCAATAAAAGTATGGTAGATAGAGCCAAGATTGAAAATCGAGTTCATTGTCTGCAGGGCGATTAAGCTAAGAAATAGCTCGATCGCAGACACGAGTTGGCGATTGCCGTTAAAAAGTTGCACCAGGTTCACGCGACCGATGCGAACGTAAAGGGCTGAGGCGGTTGCGAAGATGCCAAACAGCACCAGTCCCACGTAGAAGGGGGGCTGATCCGGCGTGATCTTGCGCAGCGGATCCTGAAGGAAGCCGATCACCACGGAGTACAGGAGGGCGTCCCGCCATTTGCCCTCGCCCAGGAAGATCCCCAGGGGAAGCAGCAGCAGCAGCACCAGAAGGATGTTCATGGATCGAGCCGGACAGGGGGCGGCGGAGCGGTGATGACAACAGTGGTTATGGATGCTCGCACGGCCTGGCCGAGAGGCAGGCCGATCAGGGGCCGGCTCACGGAATTCATCACTGCGTCATCAGAGCCTGACGGAGGGCCAGGAGTACGCCATCCCGGGCCTGTTCCACGCCATGGGCACGGGTCACCCGCTGACGGGCGGCCTCCCCCATCCGGGCGGCCCCGGCAGGGTCGGCGGCCATCGCGCAGAGGGTTCGGGCCAGGACCCCCACATCCCGACAGGGGAACAGGGCGCCGGTCAGGCCGGGTTCGACCAGATCCTCCGCGCAGCCCACCTGGTCGCTGACGATCGCCGGCAGCCCGCAGGCCATGGCCTCGTTGACCACCAGCCCCCAGGTTTCGCCGTGGTCGGAGGGAAGCACCAGGGCGTCGGCGGCCCCATAGGCAGCGGCGATCTCTCCCTGGTTGAGGAAGCCGCTGAAGCTCACCGGCAGAGCCCAGCGTGCCACCATCTCCCGACAGGCCGTCTCCAGTTCACCGCTGCCCACGATGAGCAGATGCAGGCGGGGGGTCAGGGGATCGGCGACCGCTCGGCGCAGCGCCTCAAGCAGATCCAGCGGTTGTTTCTTGGCCTGCAGCTTGCCGGCGAACAGAAAACAGAAAGCATCGTCAGGGATGCTCCAGCGGGCGCGCAGCTCCCGGCGCCGGGCCCGCTGGGCGGCGGCTCGGGTGGCGAAAAAGGCATTGTCGACGAAGTAGGGGGACGGGAACAGCTTGGCCGTGGGTGCCCCGCAGGCCTGGTAGAAGCGGCGGTTGGCCATCCCGATCGGCAGGCAGGCGCTCGCTTGCCCGACGAGGAAGCGATGCAGGATCCGCACCGGCCAGCGGCGCCGTGGGCGGTCCGCGGCCTCCACGCGCAGCAGGATGGGCAGCCGGCGTTTCCAGGCCGCCAGGTAGAGCTGCAGCAGACCCTGGACCTGCCAGCCGGTGATCAGGACGGCATCCGGGGGACGGTCGCCGCCCAGCAGCTCCCGGCCCGGGTGGCCCAGGCGCAGGCCGCGGAAGCCTTTCCCCAGGCCTGCCCCGCGGCATGAGACGGCCCGCCTCCACCGATAGCCCTCCAGCAGGGGGACGTCCCAGTCGAAGGCCACCCCGAAACCATCCCCCTGCTGAACCGAATCCGGAAGGGTCAGCAGGAGGACCTCCAGCTCGATCTCGGGGCAGGCCGCCAGCGACCGGAACAGGGGGGCCTGGTACTGGATCGGATGGCTGCTGGCGATCAGCAGCCGGGGGCGGGCGGGCGAAGCCAGGCGGGGCCCCCTTCGGTGCAGGCGAAGGGCCCAGACCAGCCCCCGCAGCTCCGCCATCAGCGTGAGCGGAATCCACCAGGGCCGGCGCAGGTGATGGCGGCTGCGGACGGAGCTGACCAGCTCCCGCGCGCTGGCCGTCAGGGCTGGGGCCAGCGGCTGGGTGCGCAGCAGGAAGTAATAGCGGCCGACGGCGTGATCCGGCCGCAGGGTGGTGAGATGGTGGCCAAAGCTACGGGTTCCGCCCCGTTCGGCTTTGAGGTGATGGATCAGGGCGGTGGGCTCGTAGGCAATGGCATGGCCCGCCTGCCGCCAGCGATGGGCGAACTCGGCTTCGAAGCGGTAGGCGACCCGTACGAAGTTGCGGTCGAACCCCCCCAGGGCCAGGGCTTCCCTCCGCGGCAGACTGAAGTTGCAGCCGATGAAGTCAGCCGCGGCTTGCGGCTGCAGGCTGTTGAAGGAAAACGGACTCCCCGGCGGATCCGCCTGGCCCCCGTGCCAGGGCTGGAGCACCCGGCCGGCGATCAGGGCTCCCGGATGACCCTGGCCCGCCTCCAGGTGGGCCTGCAGCAGAACCGGGTCGGGGAGAATATCGTCGTCGACGAACAGGACCCTCTCCCCCTGGGCTTCCATCAGAAGCCGATTCATCGCCGCCGTTGTGGAGGCGGGGAACTGGGGGATCCAGCGCAGGCAGCCTGAGCCGTGCCAGGCCTCCAACTCCTGGATGGTTGCCGGATCGTGGTTGGGGGTCTGGTCCACGATCAGCAATTCCCACGCCTCTGGGCTCCGGGGCGCGTCCCGCAAGGCCAGCAGGGAGCGCACGGTGTCCACGAGCACCTGCTCTCGCCCGAAGGTGGCGATGGCGACGCTGAGCTTCACAGCGAACCTCCGGACCGGCCCACAAGGCGAGAGGCGGCATGGCGGACGAAGGAGAGGGGCGCGGCCGACAGGCCCTGTCCCATGTGGCGCATTCCTTCCCCGAGCCGGCGGTGGCGCAGGCAATCGACGCCCTGATGGAAGCGGCAGCGTGCGGTGTAGGCGCGCAGCTCCCGTTCGGCGCGGGCAGGGTCAAGGGCGCCAACCTGCCAGTAGCGGCGCGAGACCAGAGTCTGCTCGGCCAGGAAGTGCTGCCGCTGAGCGCTGGTTTTGGCGTCGGGGTGCAGTCGGAAGGCGGTCAGGGGCCGATTCAGGAATTCGACCCGACAGTCCGGCAGGGCCAGGATGCGGCAATACAGGTCGTAGTCCATCACATAGTGCAGCGTGGAATCCAGCCCGCCACTGGCGAGCCAGGCCCGGGCTGAAAAAAAGGTGCAGGGCTGGTGGTAACGGAACTCGTCGCTCCAGAATCGCAGGCATTCCGGCCAGTGGTGGCCGCTGGGGCGAAAATGCCCCACGGGTTTGGCAGGGTCGTGGGTGAAGGGAAGGTCCTCGCCCACGATCAGATCAGCGCCGCTGGCTTGCCACGCTTCCGCCACGGCATGGAGGGCGCCCGGCCGCAGCAGGTCGTCCGAATTGAGCCAGTTCAGCAGGACACCATCGGCACGGGCGAAGCCCTTGCCCAGGGCATCGCTCTGGCCCTGGTCGGGCTCACTGACCCACCAGTCCAGATGCCTGGCATACCGCCGGATCACCGACACGGATTCATCGCGGCTGCCCCCGTCGACAATGATGTATTGCAGGTTGGGGTAGTGCTGGTCCAGCACCGACTCAATCGTCTCGGCCAGGAATTCGCCCTGCTGAAAGGACGGGGTGACGAGGGTGATGCGGGGGAGCGAGTCCGTCATGGCTCCAGCCTCACGCGCCTGGCCTGGATCTCACCCCTCAGCGCGGCCAGGGTGAGCAGCCACTGACGGGGATCCGGGGTGAAGAGTCGCAACGCCTGAATCAGGAAATGACAGGCGGCCTTCCAGGAATTGTTCAGCGGTGGGGGGTGGTCGGTGCGGATCCGATCCAGCAGGATGCCGCTCCGTTTGATGCCATGCACCAGGCGGAGCATGTAGCGGTAACGCAGGCGGGAGGCAGGCATCAGGTGGCGCAGCCTCAGGCTGGGCTCGTAGGCGAGGGCAAGGCCGATTTCGGGCGCGCAGCGGGCCATGTCGGTGTCGCCGCAGCTGGCCAGGCCGCTGCCGCGGCGATCCAGGGATCGCCGCCGGGGATCGGCGGCGACGCCGGCATAGTGGCGCGCGACGGAGCGGCGAATCACCATGCCGGCTCCGATGGGTTCCCAGGGTCCCACCTGGTCGTAGACGAGGGCCTGGATCGGACGTGGACCGAAGTCCCGGATCCCCAGAAGGTTGAGATGGGGTCCCATCCAGCGAGGAGGAGGCACTTCGAATTCCCCCTCGAGGATGCCGCCGGCTGCCCCAATGCGTGGCTCGGCGTCCAGGAAGGCCAGGGCGTTGGCGAGGAAGTCGGGGGCCAGCACGTTGTCATCATCGACGAACACCAGAATGTCCCCCTGGGCCTCGGAAATCCCCGCCAGTCGTGCCGGGGTGAGTCCGAGCTCGGATTCCTGGATCAACCGTAGGGTGGTGGCTGCGGCTTTCTGGAAGGTTGCGAGTTTGAGGGGGGGGCTGCTGGCGTTGTCAATCACCAACAGCTCCCACTGACGGCGGTCGAGGGTCTGGGAGGCCAGTCCTTCGAGGCAGCGGCAAAGCCTGCCCGCATGCGGGTTGTGGGTGCAGAGAAGGACGGAGATCCGGATCATTCGGGCCCCTGCCGGAAGCGGCGCAGCATGGGCAGGAGACGGCCATAGAAGGCTGCGGGGCTGAGGTGCATCTTCCAGAGACTTCGATTGGCAATCTGCAGCTGTCGGAGCTCCTCGCTGCTGTGGCGCTGGTGGTGCTTGAGGATCAGCCGGGCCGCCTGACCGGCCCTGGCTTTGGGAATGATAAGGCAATGCCTTTCGTAGTCGATACTTTCCTCGAGCGGAAAGCACAGATCGGTGTCGACGACAACCGGGATGCGACCCAGGCAGAGGGTTTCGTAGAAACGGATCGCATAGTTCTCGGTGCCACGGCAGCAGATGCTGTAGAGACTGCGGTGGATGCTTTCATAGAAACCGCGCCGGTAGTCAGACTGATCGGATTCAAGCCAGAAGCGACCATCTACCAGGCCCCCCATTGGTCGTAATCGCAGATCAAAACGAATGCTTGAACAGGCCCGTACGCTACGCACAACCCTGGCGCGATGGGCATGTTTCATATTCGTGCCCAGCCGGCGGGCGATCCGCTCACTGTCGATTCCGATCGCATCGAGGTAAGTGAGAGCATAGCGCCCGTAATCGAGCACCCTTGTTGTCGACCAGCGTTGCTCGAATGGGGCGCATACCCCCCAGAAGCTAACGCTGGGGGGGGCTGAAGCCTCGATCGGATCAATCCGACCGCCAAAATACTTTTGCAGATAATCCGGTATCAT
>JBIIND010000022.1:0-10983 GCA_044337665.1 Cyanobium sp. | reverse complement strand
GCCCAGGCCCGCCGCGAGCCGGCCGCTCTGGCGGCAGCTGAACGGATCGGCGCCGCTGGAGACCAGGGCCGCCCGGCCGGCGTGGCGGGCGATCAGCCAATCGCGCCCGCCGCCGGAGCCTTCCTGGTGCACCAGCAGCAGCCGGTCGGCTTGCAGGGCCTGGAGCTGGGCCACCGTCACCCCCACGAGCAACAACAGCCCGGCACGGCGCCACCGCCCCGCCAGCCTTGGCACCACCAGGGCGAGCAGGGCCAGGGCGAGCAGCACCACCAGCAGCGGCTGGGGGCGGCCGATCTGCCATTGGGCCAACGGCAGGGCGGCGAAGCCGCGGGCGATCGCCACCAACAGGGCCGTGAGCAACTGCAACGGCCAGAGCAGCGGTCCGGCCAGGGGCGGCAGCAGCAGGGCCGGAAGGGTGAGGCCCATCGCCCCCAGGGTGAGGGGCGTCAGCAGGGGCGCCGCGGCCACGTTCGCCGGAATCGCGTACACGGGCAGCACGCCGAAATGGGCCAGTTGGAGGGGCAGGGTCCAGAGGGTGGCCGCCAACGGCACCGCCAGCGCCGGAGCGCTCCAGCCGGGCCGCAGCAGGGCCGGCAACCGCGGCCGCAGCCAGGTCTCGATCGGCTCCGCCGACACCAGCAGCCCGGCGGTGGCCGCCACGCTCAACTGAAAGCCCACGTCCGTCAGCCAGTCCGGCCGCAGCGCCACCATGCCCGTCGCGCCGAGCAGCAGCACCGCCAGATGGCGCGCCCGGCGGCCAGCCTCCAGGGCCAGCCAGGCCACGCCCCCCATCAGCACCGCCCGCACCACCGAGGGTTGGGGACCGGCGAGCAGCAGGAAAAGCAGCATCGCCCCTCCCCCCAGGGCCAGCCTCGGCCCGCCCCCCAGACCGCCGGCCAACTGACGGACCGCCCCGAGCAGCACCGTGAGATGGAAGCCGGACGCCGCCAGGGCGTGGGACAGGCCGGAGGCGCGGAAGGCCTCGCGGATCTCCGCCGGCAGGGGCACCACCGCGCTGCCCAGCACCAGGGCCGCCAGGATGCCGCCGCGCTCGGCCCCCGCCGCCGCCACGAACCGTCCGGCGATGGCGCGGCGGAGATCGGCGATCGGCGCGGACGGCCGCGCCAACACCGCCAGGTGCGCCACCTCCAACCGTCGGCCCACCCCCTGCCGTGCCAGGCGCTCCGCCGGGCCGGTCAGCAGCGGATGGGGCGCCGGCCGCAGCGGCCGCCAGCGCCCGCCCACCTCCAACCGCCAGCCCTGCCGCAGCGGCGGGCAGGAGGGGATCAGCAGTTCGAGGCGGCCGGCGCTGGCGCTCTCCGCCAGGGCGCGGCAGGGGCCCGCTGGGACCACAGGTTCCGTCAGCGGCCGGGGGTCTTCCAGCAGGCGCACCTGCAGCGGTGCTTCCGCCGGGCCGCCCGCCGCCCGGGACGCCTCGGCCACCGCTGGGGCTGGGGCGCCCAGCGACAGGAGGAGCAGCAACAGCGCCAGCAGGGAGGACAGGGCTCGCGCTCAGGGCCCCATCAGAGTTCCCCGGAACGGTCAGGCGCCCGTCTCAGCCGCTGGCCCGGGCCCCGGCGACGGGCTCACCAGCCGCGGAACGCCCCTGCAGCAGCGGGAAGCCCAGGGAGCGCCGCTCCGCCAGCCAGGCCTCGGCCACCTGGCGGGCGAGGTGGCGGATGCGGGCGATGGTGGCGGTGCGCTCGGTCACGGAGATCACCCCCCGCGCTTCCATCAAATTGAAGGTGTGGCTGCACTTGAGCACGAAATCCAGCGCCGGAGCGGGCAGCTGCCGGGCCACCAGCTCGCTGGCCTCCGCCTCATAGAGGGCGAAGAGCTGCTTGAGGCGCTCGGGGTTGGAGGCTTCAAAGTTGTAGGTGCACTGGCCCTTCTCGAAGGGCAGCCAGATGGCCCCGTACGTGTGGGTGGCGTTCCAGCGCAGGTCCCAGAGGCTCTCCACATCCTGGAGGTACATCGCCAGGCGCTCGAGGCCGTAGGTGATCTCAATCGACACCGGCCGACAATCGAGGCCCCCGCACTGCTGGAAATAGGTGAACTGGGTGACCTCCATGCCATCGAGCCACACCTCCCAGCCCACCCCCCAGGCGCCGAGGGTGGGAGACTCCCAGTTGTCTTCCACGAAGCGGATGTCGTGCTCAGCCTGGCGGATGCCCAGGGCTTCGAGGGAGGCCAGGTAGGTTTCCTGGATGCCATCCGGCGACGGCTTGATCAGGACCTGGTACTGGAAGTAATGCTGCGCCCGGTTGGGATTGTCGCCATAGCGGCCGTCCGTGGGCCGGCGACAGGGCTCGGGATAGGCCACAGACCAGGGCTCCGGCCCGATCGCCCGCAGCACGGTGTGGGGGCTCATCGTGCCGGCGCCCTTCTCGGTGTCATAGGGCTGGAGGATCAGACAGCCCTGCTCCGCCCAGAAGCGGTTGAGGGTGCTGATGATGTCCTGGAAGTGCACGGGCGACCCCCTTGCGATCGACCATGGTGCCATGGGCACCGACGCGGACGCACCCGTTTCAGCCCCTGGGGATGCGGATCTTCTGGCCAGGGAAGATGAGGTCGGGATCTTCAATCACCTCCCGGTTGGCCGCAAAGATCTCGGTGTAGCGGGCGCCGCTGCCCAGTTCCCGTTCGGCGATGCCCCAGAGCGAGTCCCCCTCCTTGACCAGAACGAAGATGGATTCCTCGCCGCTGCCAGGGCGTGAGACCGCCAGGGCTTCCACCTTCGCCACACCCTCGACGTTGCCGGCCATCAGCACGGCCTTTTCAAAGGCGGCCTGATCATCGGCGCTCCCGCTGATCGTGGCGATCTGACCCTCGAGGGAAATGTTGAGGTCCTGGAGACCCGGATTATTTTTTTCGATGTGCTGCTTGAGCTTTTCCGAAGCCTTGGCCGGGTTTTCTTCTCTGTGAAAGACCTTCTTGCCGATGTTGGCGGCAAATTCAAAGAGGGGGACTCCCATTGGGGGCTGGGTATTCCTTTGGACCATGGACAGGCATAGCAACGTCTGCAGGGCGCGCAAGCCTCAGGCCTCCAGTTCCAGGAGTCCCATCAGGCCCGCCGCCAGCGGACGATGGCGCACCCAGCCGAATCCAGCGGCGCGCGCCAACTGTTCCTGCTCGGGGCCACGGGGGAAAGCGGCGAGGCTCTTCTCCAGGTAGGCGTAGTGATCGCCCAGGCCGACGGTGCGGGCGGCGGGGACCACCACCTGCCGCAGGTACAGCCTTTGGAGCTCTGCCGCCGCCCCGCCGGCGGGAGGGCGGTTGAAGTCGAGCACGACCGCCCTCCCGCCCGGCCGGAGCAGTCGGCGCAGCTCCCGAAGCCCCGCGGCCGGATCCTCCAGGTTGCGCAGGCCGTAGGCCATCGATGCGCCGTCCGCCCAGCCGTCCGCCAGTCCGGTCGCCAGGGCATCGCCCTGGCGCCACCGCAGGGGAAGCCAGGGCTGGGCTGCCGCGCGGCGTCGGGCCACCTGCAGGGGGAGCGCCGCCGCATCCAGACCGAGAACCTGCCCGCCGGGGCGCACCCGGGGGGCCAGCAGCAGGGCCAGATCACCGGTGCCGCAGCACAGATCCAGGAGGCGCTGGCCAGGGGCGGGGCGCAGCCACAACAGGGCCTGTCGCTTCCAGAGCCGGTGGAGGCCCAGGCTGAGGAGGTCGTTGAGACGGTCGTACTCCGGGGCGATCTCCTCAAACAGCCCGCGCACGGCGGAAGCATCGCCGGGTTTCAAGGCACCCGCCTCAGCCGAGCGGCGCGGCGAGGGAAGCCAGGGGATCCCAGGGCAGGACAAGGGCATCCAGGCTCACCCCCGCCGGAGCATCCGTGGCGGGCAACCGCAGACCACCGGCCTGGAGCCGCACCGGTGAGGTGAAGGTGAGCACCGTGACCGTGGCCAGGCCGACGGCGGCCGAGCAGACCATGCAGCCGGCGAGCATCAGGGAGAATTCCCGGCGATCGTTGGCGGCCTGCATCAGCTGCAAGGCCCAGGCCACCAGCGCGATCACGGCGCCCACCATCAGCAGCGCCAGGGCGCTCAGAAGGGGTCCAGGGAGGGCAAGGAGCGCGGACAACGCCGAAAACCTGGTGGGGAGCGGGAAGTTTGCTTAATGTAACGAAAATCTCAGCCACCTTGCGACGCCAGCAGCGGCCGCACCGGCAGCCCACGGTCCAGGAGATCGCGCTTGATCTCCGCCACGCTGAGCACCCCGTCATGGAGCAGGGAGGCCAGAAGCGCCGCAGCCGCGCGCCCCTCCACGAGGGCATCGGCGATGTCCGCCAGGCAACCCGCGCCGCCGGAGGCGATCACCGGCACCGGCACCGCGTCCGCCACCGCACGGGTGAGGGCCAGGTCGTAGCCCGCCTGGGTACCGTCCCCGTCCATGGAGGTGAGCAGGATTTCTCCGGCCCCCAGGTCCACCACCCGGCGCGCCCAGGCCACCGCATCGAGGCCCGTGCTCTCCCGGCCCCCCTTCACGTAAACCTCCCAGCCGGAGCCACCATCGCGGCGGCGGCGCGCATCGATCGCCACCACGATGCACTGACAGCCGAACCGCTCCGCCCCACGGGCCACCAGCTGGGGGTCGCGCACCGCGGCGGAATTGAGGCTCACCTTGTCGGCACCGGCCCGCAGCAGTTCGGTGATGCCCGCCACGCTGCTGATGCCCCCCCCGACGGTGAAGGGGATCGTCACGGCCTCGGCGGTGCGCCGCACCAGATCCACCAGGGTGTCCCGACCCTGGTGGCTGGCGGCGATGTCGAGGAACACCAGCTCATCGGCCCCGGAGGCGCTGTACCGGCAGGCCAGCTCCACCGGGTCACCCGCATCCCGCAGCCCGACGAAATTGACCCCCTTGACCACCCGGCCGTCGGCCACATCAAGACAGGGGATGATGCGCCTGGCGACCATCGGCGGGGCGGGCGAACGAGGGGAGCAAGGAACCAGCTTCCAGCCTGCCATCCGGGCAGGCCCGACTTCGCTGATAAGGTGAGGCGCTTTTCAGCTCCAGACCATGTCCCAGGCCGCCATCACCATCGGCTCGAAGGTGCGGGTCACGCGGGTGCGCGATCGCATTCCCGCCGACCTGGTGGCCACCCTCAAGGCCAATCCCACCGGCACCGTGCGCGACTTCCGCGTCACCGACGGCAAGGGAATCGGGGTTGTCGTCGAACTCGACGGGGGGGGGACCAGCTGGTTCTTCGATGACGAGATCACCTCCGCCTGACGCCCGCACCCCGTGAGCCAGACCCCCGAGCCTGCCGCCAACGCCGACGCGCGCCAGTTGCTCGGCATGAAGGGGGCCTCCAGCAGCGACAACATCTGGAGGATCCGGCTGCAGCTGATGAAGCCGGTCACCTGGATTCCCCTGATCTGGGGAGTGGTCTGCGGAGCCGCCGCCTCCGGCCACTACCAGTGGCGCCTCGACCATGGGCTGGCGGCCTTTGCCTGCATGGTGATGAGCGGCCCGCTTCTCGCCGGCTACACCCAGACGATCAACGACTACTACGACCGCGAGATCGACGCGATCAACGAGCCCTACCGGCCCATCCCTTCCGGGGCGATTCCCCTCGCCCAGGTGAAGCTGCAGATCTGGGTGCTGCTGCTCGCCGGGCTCGGGGTGGCCTGGGGCCTCGACCGCTGGGCCGAACATCGAACGCCGGTCCTGCTGCTGCTGGCCCTGGGCGGGTCGTTCGTGAGCTTCATCTACTCCGCGCCCCCGCTCAAGCTCAAACAGAACGGCTGGCTGGGCAATTACGCCCTCGGGGCCAGCTACATCGCCCTGCCCTGGTGGGCAGGGCAGGCCCTGTTCGGCCAGCTCACCTGGACGACCGCCCTGCTGACCCTCGCCTACAGCCTCGCGGGCCTCGGGATCGCTGTGGTCAACGACTTCAAGAGCGTCGAAGGGGACAAGGCCCTGGGGCTGCAGTCCCTGCCGGTGGTGTTTGGCATCCGCACCGCCAGCTGGATCAGTGCAGCCATGATCGATCTCTTCCAACTGGCCATGGTGGGGGTGCTGATCGCCATCGGCCAGCATTTCGCCGCGGTGCTGCTGGTGCTGCTGATCGTTCCCCAGATCACCTTCCAGGACATCTGGCTGCTGCGGGATCCCGTCGCTTTTGATGTGAAGTATCAGGCCAGCGCCCAACCCTTCCTGGTGCTCGGCATGCTCGTCACCGCCCTGGCGATCGGCCACAGCGATCTCACCGGTTTCTCCGCCCTGCCGTGACGGACGCCAGCCTCCCCCCCATTCCCCAGGAGCCCCCATCTCCGCGGGATCCCCGGCTGCCCGAACGGTTCCGGACCCTCCGCCCGCTCCTGGTTCCCGCCCTGCTGGCAGCGTCCGTGGGAGGGGTGGCTGCCCTGGGGCAGTCCCTGGTGTTGGCGGGAGTCGACAGCCTGCTGCCGGACGCTTCGCGCATCAGCTCCTTCAACCGCCCAGGCACCCTCACCATCCTGGATGCCAACGGCCAGGTGGTGTTCAAGCAGGGGCCGGCCACCCGCGAGAAGCTGCCCACCGGGCGCATGCCCCTGCTCGTTCAGAAAGCGTTCGTGGCCGCGGAGGACCGCCGCTTCTATCAGCACGATGGCGTGGACATGGTGGGCATCGGCCGGGCGATGCTGCGCAACCTCAGCCAGGGCTCGGTGGAGGAGGGGGCGAGCACGATCACCCAGCAGCTGGCCCGCACCGTCTTCCTCAGCCAGGACCGCACGCTCTGGCGAAAGGTGAAGGAAGCGGCCCTGGCCGGCAAGATCGAGCGCCAGCTCAGCAAGGAGCAGATTCTTGAGCAATACGTCAACTACGTCTATCTGGGCTCCAGCGCCTACGGCGTCTCCGACGCCGCCTGGGTGTACTTCTCCAAGACTCCCGACAAGCTCACCCTGCCCGAGGTGGCCCTGATTGCGGGCCTGCCCCCGGCCCCGTCGGTTTACTCCCCCCTGGTGAATCCCGACCTGGCCCTGCGCCGCCGGGCCACCGTGCTGCGCCGCATGCGTGAGGCCGGTTACATCGACGACGCCCAGCTGGAGCGTGCCAACCGTGCCCCCCTGGGGCTGAAGCCGGCCGAACCCAAATATTTCCACAACCCCGCGCCCTGGTTCACCAGCTGGCTGGAGCAGGAGCTGCCCCGGGTGCTCACCAAGGAGCAGCTGGAGGTGGGAGGCCTGACGATCCGCACCGGCCTCAACAAACAGTGGCAGGAGCAGGCCCAGAAGACGATCCGCAGTTACGCCAGCGGCGGCCTGGAGGGCGCCCTGGTGGCCATGGAGCCGGGCACCGGTCTGGTGCGGGCGATGGTGGGCGGCAAGGACTGGGAGAAGAGCCAGTTCAACCGCGCCACCCAGGCGCTGCGCTCCCCGGGCTCCACCTTCAAGCTGTTCGCCTACACCGCCGCCATCCAGTCCGGGCTCAAGCCGGAAGACAGCGTCTCCTTGCGGCAGCTTTGCTACAAGGAGGGCTGGCCACCGAAGCGGTTCTGCATCGAGGGGGGCAAGGGCGGCAGCACCACGATCGCCGAGGCCCTGCGCCAGTCGCTCAACACCGCCGCTGTCACCCTGGCGGAGAAGGTGGGCTACCCCCGGGTGATCGATGTGGCCCGCAAGCTCGGCATCACCGGGGAGATCGGCGAGTATCCGGCGATGGTGCTCGGCGCCAACGAGAAGACGGTGCTGGAGATGACGGCCGCCTACGCCGCCATCAACAACCGTGGCCTCTACGCCCGGCCCATCCCGTTCGACGAGATCTATGGCCCGGACGGGGAACTGCTGTGGAGTCGCCGGGTGGATGGCGAGAAGCCGCACCGTGCGGTGAGCAGCGACGTGGCCGATGCCGTGACGTGGATGCTGCAGCGGGTGGTGAGCGGCGGCACGGGGCGATCCGCCAGCCTGGCGGACCGCCCCGCCGCCGGCAAGACGGGCACCGCCGAGGGCGCCCGCGACCTTTGGTTCATCGGCTCGATCCCCCAGCTCACCACCGGCATCTGGCTCGGCTACGACCAGAACTACAAGACCGGCAGCAGCAGCGCCGCCGCCGCCGCGGCCTGGGGCGCGTTCATGGGCGTCATCAGCAAGGATCTGCCGGTGCGGGAGTTCCCCCCCAAGCCCGTGCTCACCGGCAGTTTCGTCCCCTACGTACCGGGGAAGGAGAAAGCGAAGAAGCAGCCTGAGGCCACCGCCCCGCGCCGCGATGACTCCTGGCTGCCCCCGGAGATCGAGCGCAACGACGCCGACGGCCGCTGGGAACCGCCGCTGGAGGAGGAGAGGCCGTCCTCGGCGAGCCCGCCGGAGGAGACCCCGACCCCGCAGCGCTGGGAGCCCCCGCGCGAACCCCGCTGGGAACCGCCGCCGGCCCGGCGCGAGGCAGCCGCGCCTGCGCCCGCCGCCCCGGCTCCCCAGCCGGCCGCCCCCGCGCCGGCAGCCGCCCCGGCGCCCCAGCCGGCAGCCCCCGTGCTCACGGCCCCACCGCCCATCGCCCCGCCCCCGCCGCCCTAGGCCGGCGGCCGCAGCACCGCGGCGTAGAACCCGTCGCCGCCCCCCCCATCCCCTGGCCACCACTGGCGTTCCAGATCGAGACGCCAGCCCGCATGACGGGCCAGGAACCCGGCGATGCGCTCCCCATTCTCCCGGGGGTGAACGCTGCAGGTGGCGTACACCAGGCGACCGGCCGGCGCGAGCAGGGGCACCACGGCGTCGAGCAGCCGGTCCTGCAGGTCGGTGAGCTCCTCCAGAGCGGCGGGCTCGAAGCGCCAGCGGGCATCGGGATGGCGGGCAAGGGTGCCGAGCCCTGAGCAGGGCGCATCCACCAGGATTCCCTGAAAGGCGCCCCGCCAATCGGGGCGCTCGTCCCCCAGCGCCGTGGCGTCAGCCTCCAGCACCTGGATCGCGTCCAGACCGAGGCGGCGGGCGTTGGCCTGCAGCCGCTTCAACCGCGAGGCGGCCCGATCCACCGCCCACACCGTCCCTTCGGACCCCACCAGCTCGGCCAGATGGGTGCTCTTGCCCCCCGGCGCGGCGCAGGCATCCAGCAGCCGATCGCCGGGCTTCGGCTCCAGCAGGGGGGCGATCCGCTGGGCGCTGCGGTCCTGCACGCTCCACAGACCCTCGCCATAGCCCGGCAGGGCCGCCACGTCGCCGGCCCGGCTCGAGAGGGTGAGGCCGTCGGCCAGATCCGGCAGGGGAGCGGCCGCCACGCCGGCGCCGGCCAGGAGCTCCAGCACGGCGACGCGGTCCGCCCGCCGGCGGTTCACCCGCAGGTCGAGGGGCGGCGGGAGGTTGGCGGCCAGGGCAAACGCCTCGGCGCACTCCGGCGGCAACCACGTGAGCAGGGAGGCGGCGATCCAGTCGGGCAGGGAATGGCGCAGGGCGAAGGCCTCGGCCGGGTCGGACGGAAGGGGCAGGCCCGCGAGGGGATCCATCGCCCCCCCCGCATCCCGGGCCCGCAGCACCGAACGCAGCACCCCGTTCGCCACCGAGGCCAACCGGCCGAGCCCCCCCTGCTTGGCCAGTTCCACGGTGGTGCTCACCGCCGCCGAGGCCGGCACCCGCTCCAGGAAAAGCAGCTGATAAAGACCCAGATGGAGCAGCCAGCGCAGCTTTGGCGGCTGGCGTTGGGCCGGCACCCGGCCATGGGCATCGAGCCAGCCATCCAGAAGCCGACGCTGGCGGATGGCGCCATAGAGCAGATCGGTGGTGAGGGCGCGATCGGACGCCGCCAGGGGCAGGCGCGCCAGCTCCCGCTCCAGGGCGGCATCGGCCCAGGCACCCGCGGCCACCGCCTGCAGCGCCCGCCAGGCCGCCCGGCGCGGCGCCAGGCCGATGGCCGCGGCAGAGGGGGTGGCGGCGGAGACGGTCATCAGGGCGGGCGACTGGCTCCAGCATGGCCCGCAGCAGGCTTCTCAGACCTCGGGACGCCAGCGGTGCCGGGCCAGGGGCAACCGGCCGCGCTCATCCACCACAATGCCCTCGGAGCGCAGCAGCTCCGCCTGGATCCAGTCGCTGCCCTCCCGGGCTGGGCTCAAGGACACGCAACCCCGGGCGTTGACCACCCGATGCCAGGGGATCGGCGATGGCAGCGGCAGCCGCCGCAGGGCCCAGCCCACCTGCCGGGCACAGCCCCAGGCGCCGATCAGCTCGGCGATCTGCCCGTAGGTGGCCAGGCGGCCGGGGGGAATCCGGGCCACCATCGCCCGTACCCGCGCATCGAAGCCCGGCTCCATTTCGCCAGCGGCCATCGCCGTCGCCTTGCACCGCCCCATCTTCGCGGCGGTCGGTCGCAGGGCGGGGGCAGGATGGTCTTTTCGGAGCCCATGCCCCTGCTGCCCCGCCGCTTCGCCCGGCTGCGGGCGGTCCTCGACCGCCGCATGGACGACCTGACGGTGCTGCTGGAGCACGTGGAGAAACCCCACAACCTCTCGGCGATCCTGCGCAGCTGCGATGCGGTGGGGGTGATGGAAGCCCACGCCGTCTGCCACCAGGGCCGCCTGCCCACCTTCAACAGCACGGCCCAGGGAAGCCAGAAGTGGGTGCCGCTCCACTGCCACGCCGAGGCGGCGGAGGCGTTGGAGGGTCTGCGGCAGCGGGGCTTCCGCCTCTATGGCACCCACCTGGGGGTGGAGGCCATCGATTACCGGCTCTGCGACTTCACCGGCCCCACCGCGTTCGTGCTCGGGGCCGAGAAGTGGGGCCTGAGCACGCAAACGGCGGCCCTGGTGGACCAGGCGATCTTCATTCCGATGCGGGGGATGGTGCAGTCCCTGAATGTCTCGGTGGCCACGGCCTCCCTGCTGTTCGAGGCCCTGCGCCAGCGGGAGGCCGCCGGCCTGGCCCCGCGGCGGGGGGAGGGGCTGGAGCCGGAGCGCTACCGGCGGCGGCTGTTCGAATGGGCCTACCCGGAGGTGGCGGCCTGGTGCCGTGCCGAAGCACGCCCCTACCCGGAGCTGGACGGGGAGGGGGAGATTGTGGGGGAGCTGCCCCGGGATCG
>JBIIND010000020.1:0-11053 GCA_044337665.1 Cyanobium sp. | reverse complement strand
TGAGGGGTGGAGGTACCTCCCCCCTGTTCCGCCCTCGCCCTCGACCTGGGGCGCCGCCGCATCGGCCTTGCCGGATGCGATCCCCTCGGCCTCACGGTCACCCCCCTGCCGGCCCTGGCGCGCGGCCCCTTCCCGGGGGAGGTGAGCGCCCTGGCGGCCCTCTCGCGCCAGCGGGACGCCCGGGCGCTGGTGATCGGTCTGCCCCTCGACGCCCAGCAGCGGCCCACCCGCCAGGCGGAGCACTGCCGCCGCTACGGCCTGCGGCTGGCCCGCTCCCTGGCGCAGGGGGGCCTGCCCCTGCCGGTGGCCTGGGTCAATGAGCACGCCAGCAGCTGGGAGGCCGGGGAGCGCTTCGCCCTGCATGGCGACCGCAGTGGCCGGCTCGACAGCGCCGCCGCCGCCCTCCTGCTGGAACAATGGTTACGGGAAGGTCCGGTCGCGCAGCCGCTCAGCCCTGGGCGCAGCGCGGTCGCCGACCTTGGAGCATCCTGAATACAACCGCCCCCCTGTCATGACTTCGAACACCGCCTCCATGACGGGTTCCGGTGACGTGCCCACCCTGCTGATCAGCGACACGGCCGGGCGCCAGCTCCTGTGCTTCCTCGAGCAGCTGATCCCGATCGAGGGGGTGGAATACGGACTGCTGACCCCGGTCGACACCCCGGTCTGCCTGGTGCGCATCGCCGCGGACGAGAACGGGGAGGATGAATTGATCGAGGAACTGGACGACGCCGAGGAGATCCTGCAGGTGGCCGATGTGGTGCTGCAGGAGCACGACCTCACCCTGGTCCGCTCCGCCGCCACCCTCACGGTCAGCGGCGAGCTGGAGGAAAACGACCCCGAGGAGCTTGAGGACGAGCTGGAGGCGGAGCTCGAGGAGGAGGACGACGGGGAGAGCGACTTCTACGAGATGCTCATCCAGTTCCGGGCGGGCGATCGGGAGTACGGCCTCTACATCCCCCTCGACCCCTTCTTCGTGGTCGCCCGGCTGCAGGGGGAGGGGGGCCAAGCGCTGCTGGTGGAGGGCGATGAATTCGAGCGGATTCAACCGCTGATCGAGCAGGAACTGGAGGCACGGGAGGGGGAGGGCTGATGCTGCGTGAGCTGCTCACCCCCGACTGGGTGCCCGGCCGCACCCTTGCCCAGCTGCCCCTCCAGGAGCTGCTGGAGCGACCCGATCCGATCCGGGCCCTGGTGCTCGACGTCGACCGCACCCTGCTGCCGCGCCGCAGCACCACCCTGCCCCCCAGCGCGGAGCTCTGGCTGCGGGAGGCCCGTCGCCGGCTGCCGATCCACCTGCTCAGCAACAACCCCTCCCGGCGGCGCATCGGCACCGTGGCCGAACGGCTCGGGGTGCCCTTCACCACCTCCGCCGGCAAGCCGCGCCGGACCGCCCTGCGGCGGGTGCTGGCGGATCTGGGCCTGCCCCCGTCCCAGGTGGCCCTGGTCGGCGACCGCCTGTTCACCGATGTGATCGCCGGCAACCGCCTCGGGCTCTTCACCGTGCTGGTCAAACCGATCGACCCCGAGGGCCTGCCCTGCCAACGGGACCACCTGCAGAACCTGGAGCTGCGCATGGCCCGCTGGGTGGGCAGCGGTCTGGGCTGATGGCCATGCGGCGGGTGATCAAGGTGGGCACGAGCCTGTTGCGGGGGGATGCCGAACGCCCCACCGCGGCCGTGATCGCCGACCTGGCCGCCAGCCTGGCGCGGCAACAGCGGCGCGGCGATTCGATCGTGCTGGTCAGCAGCGGCGCGGTGGGCCTGGGCTGTGAGGCGCTCGGCCTGGCGAAGCGGCCCACGGAGCTGGTCGCCCTGCAGGCCGCCGCCGCCGTCGGGCAGGGTCGGCTGATGGGCCTGTACCAGGAGGCCTTCGCCATTCGGGGCCTGCGGGTGGCCCAGGTGCTGCTCACCCGCGGCGACCTGGCCTCCCGGCGCCGTTACGGCAATGCCCGGCTCACCCTCGCCCAGCTGCTGGCCTGGGGGGTGGTGCCGATCGTCAACGAAAACGACACCCTGGCCACCGACGAACTGCGCTTCGGCGACAACGACACCCTCTCGGCCCTGGTGGCGGTGGCGGTGGGCGCCGATGAACTCGTGCTCCTCACCGACGTGGACAGCCTCTACTCGGGCGATCCCCGCACCGATCCCCAGGCGCGGCCGATCACGGAGGTGCGCGACCTGGCGGAGCTGGAGCGGCTCGTTCCCGTCGCCGGCGGCGGCGGCCAGTGGGGCACCGGCGGGATGGGCACCAAGCTGGTGGCGGCTCGCATCGCCACCTCCAGCGGCATCGCCGTCCGCCTGGCGGATGGACGGGATCCCGCGGTGCTGGAAGCCCTGCTCGGCGGCCAGAGCCCCGGCACCCTGTTCCTGCCCAGCGGCAGCCCCCTGACGGAGCGCAAGGGCTGGCTGGCCCATGCCCTCGTGCCCCGGGGCAGCCTGCGGGTGGACCGGGGCGCCGTGGTCGCCCTGCAGGAGCGGGGCGCTTCCCTCCTGGCGGTCGGCATCCAGGCGGTGGAGGGGGACTTCGCCCGCCAGGAGCCGGTGCGCGTGCTCGGCGAAGACGGCCAGGAGATCGGCCGGGGCCTCTCCAGCCTGAGCAGCGAAGAGCTGCGGCCCATCCTGGGCCTCAGCCGCGAGGAGGTGCGCCAGCGGCTGGGCGCGGGCAGTGACGCGGTGGTCCATCGCGATCAGTTCGTGCTCACCGCCCAGAGCCCCCCCTGAGGGGCGGGCCACCTACGATCCGGCCGCCACGACCTCCGGCCATGCGCTTCAGCAGCCTGCTCACCCAGCTCGCCTGCGTCGAGTCCGGCAGCCCCCGCCACCTGGCCGGGGACCCGGAGCTCGCGGGCGCCGAAGCCGTCGACCGGGCCGGGCCCGGCGAGCTCAGCTTCCTCGAGCCAGGCCATGCCCTGGCCGCCTCCCTCCGCGATTGCCGCGCCGGCGCCCTGCTGATCCCCGCGAGGGGAGAGGAGGCGGAGGCCCTGCAGCGCCTGGCCAGCGAGCGCGGCATCGCCTGGGTGGCCCTGGGCGACCCCCGCCTGGGCTTCGCCGAGGCGCTCGAACAGCTCTACCCCCGGCCCCGGCCCGCACCGGGGCAGCACCCCTCCGCGGTGGTGGATCCCAGCGCCCGGCTGGGGGCCGCGGTGTCGATCGGAGCCCATGTGGTGGTGGGCGCCGGGGCGGTGCTGGGCGACGACTGCGTGCTCCATCCCGGAGCGGTGCTCTACGGCGACGTGGAGCTGGGGGAGGGCTGCGAGGTGCACGCCGGCGCGGTGCTCCATCCGGGCAGCCGTCTGGGGCGCGGCTGCGTCGTGCACTCCAACGCCGTGATCGCCTCGGAGGGATTCGGCTTCGTCCCCACCGCCGCAGGCTGGCGCAAGATGCCCCAGACCGGCCGGGTGGTGCTCGAGGACGGGGTGGAGGTGGGCTGCGGTTCGACGATTGACCGGCCCGCGGTGGGGGAGACGCGGATCGGGGCCGGCACCAAGATCGACAACCTGGTGCACGTGGGCCATGGCGTCGTCACCGGCCGGGGCTGCGCCCTGGCGGCCCAGGTGGGCATCGCCGGCGGGGCGGTGCTCGGCGACGGCGTGATCCTGGCTGGCCAGGTGGGGGTGGCCAACCGGGCCCGCATCGGCGACCGGGCGATCGCCTCCTCCAAATCCGGCATCCACGGGGAGGTGGCCGCCGGGGAGGTGGTGAGCGGCTACCCGGCGATCCCCAACCGCCTCTGGCTGCGCTGCTCCGCCGCCTTCAGCAAGCTGCCGGAGATGGCCCGCACCCTGCGGCAGCTGCAGCGGTAGCCTCGCCCCTTGCGCATCCCGCCCCCGCGGCCGATGAACTCCCACCGGATCACCCTGCTCCCCGGCGACGGAATCGGCCCGGAGATCACCGCCGTTGCCCGCCAGCTGCTCGAGGCGGTCAGCCGCCGCCACGACTTCACCCTGGCGTTCGATGAGCAGCCGATCGGCGGGGCGGCGATCGATGCCTGCGGCGAACCGCTGCCGGAAAGCACCCTGGCGGCCTGCCGCGCCGGCGAAGCGGTGCTGCTGGCGGCCATCGGCAGTCCGCGCTTTGACAGCCTGCCGCGGGAGAAGCGTCCCGAGACCGGCCTGCTGGCCCTGCGCGCCGGGCTGGGCCTGTTCGCCAACCTGCGGCCGGTGAAGATCTTCCCAGCCCTGATCAACGCCAGCACCCTGCGCCCGGAGGTGATCGAGGGGGTCGACCTGATGGTGGTGCGCGAGCTCACCGGCGGCGTCTACTTCGGACTGCCCAAGGGTCGGGTGGAGGTGGCAGGCCGGGTGCGGGCCTTCAACACCATGGTGTACGAGGACCAGGAGGTGGACCGGATCGCCCGGGTGGGTTTCGCGTTGGCCCGCGGGCGCCGTGGCCGGCTCTGCTCCGTCGACAAGGCCAACGTGCTCGACGTCAGCCAGCTCTGGCGCGACCGGGTGGAGGCCATCCACACCGAATACGCCGACGTGAGCCTGAGCCACATGTATGTGGACAACGCCGCCATGCAGCTCGTGCGCGAGCCGCGCCAGTTCGATGTGCTGCTCACCAGCAACCTCTTCGGCGACATCCTCAGCGACGAGGCGGCCATGCTCAGCGGCTCGATCGGCATGCTCCCCTCGGCCTCCCTGGGGGCCGGGGGCCCCGGGCTGTTCGAACCGATCCACGGTTCCGCCCCGGACATCGCCGGCCAGGACAAGGCCAACCCGATGGCGATGGTGCTCTCGGCGGCGATGCTGCTGCGCCAGGGCCTCGGGCGGGAGGCCGCCGCCACCGACCTGGAGCGGGCCGTGGACCGGGTGCTGGCCGCTGGCTTCCGCACCGGCGATCTGATGGCCGAGGGCTGCCGCCTGGTGGGCTGCCGGGAGATGGGGGAGCAACTGCTGGCAGCGCTGGGGGGGGACCGGTGATCTGCGAAACTCTCAGTCGACTTCTCCAGCCCTGCCCCGATGTCGAAGCGTCACCCGGTCGTGGCCGTCACCGGTTCCTCCGGCGCAGGAACCAGCACCGTCAAGCGCGCCTTCGAATACATCTTCTCCCGGGAGGGCATCACCCCGGCGGTGGTGGAGGGCGACAGCTACCACCGCTATGAGCGCGGTCCGATGAAGGAGGCGATGGCCACCGCGGTGGCCAACGGGGAGAATTTCTCCCACTTCGGGCCGGAGGCCAACCTGTTCGACAAGCTGGAGGAGCTGTTCCGCACCTACGGCGAGAGCGGCGGCGGCCAGAAGCGCTACTACCTCCACTCCCTCGACGAGGCGGCCGAGCACAACACCCGCCTGGGCATCAGCCTGGAGCCCGGCCAGTTCACCCCCTGGGAGCCGATCCCCGCCGCCACCGACCTGCTCTTCTACGAGGGTCTGCACGGGGGTGTGGTGGGCGACGGCTACGACGTGGCCTCCTTTGCCGACCTGCTGATCGGTGTGGTGCCGATCACCAACCTGGAATGGATCCAGAAGATTGCCCGCGACAATGCCGAGCGGGGCTATTCCGCCGAGGCCACGGTCGACACGATCCTGCGCCGCATGCCCGACTACATCAACCACATCTGTCCCCAGTTCAGCCGCACGGACATCAACTTCCAGCGGGTGCCCACGGTGGACACCTCCAACCCATTCATGATCCGCCCCATCCCCACCGCGGATGAAAGCTTCGTGATCATCCACTTCCGCAAGGGAGCCCGGGAGAAGTGGGGGATCGACTTCCCCTACCTGCTCGACATGATCCACGACTCCTTCATGTCCACCCCCACCAGCATCGTGGTGAACGGCGGCAAGATGGGCTTTGCGATGGAGCTGATCCTCACTCCGATCATCCACCGCATGATCGAAGAGAAAAAGAGCTTCGGCTGAGGCGCCAGACGCCATTTCCGCCCCTAAGATCTGCGCAATTGCTACGCGGAGTGCCATCGCCGCCAGCACCGCCCCGCTCCCCCGCCCTGCGGCCTCGGGCATGCCCTCGTTCCTGATTGAGGCCGCCGGCCCTGCGGGGTATACCCCCCCCGTGTTGAGGTTCGATCGGATCAACAGCCGCGATCTGCTGGGGGCCGCCCGGGACGTTTACCACGCCTTCCTGGCGTCCGCGTCCACGGCTGTCGATCCCCTCGGTGTCGTACTCAGCGGTGGGGAACGGAAGCCATTCCGCGGGCGTGTCGTCTTCAGTGCGCCGGTGCTGCTGCCCGATGAGGAATTCGTGGCCCTCGACCTGTTGCGCAACCGCGGCCCCCGCTCCCCTCGGCCCCGGACCGTGCGCCACCCATCTCCATGAGCCTGACCATCGGCCCCCCCTCCACGGCCGAGCTGGCCCTGGCCTCCCCGCCGTTGCTGCTGGTGGTGGCTTTCCTCGGATCCTGCTTCGGCAGCTTCGCCAATGTGGTGGCCTGGCGCCTGCCCCGCGAGGAATCGGTGGTGCGGCCGGGCAGCCACTGCCCCCGCTGCGGCACACCCCTGCGCTGGTTTGAAAATCTGCCGGTCTTCGGCTGGCTGCTGGTGCGGGGCCACTGCCGCTATTGCCGGGCTCCCGTATCCCCCCGCTACCCCCTGATCGAGCTGCTCAGCGCGGGGTTGTGGGTGGCGGTGCTGCTCGCCAACCCCGGGGGCATGGGCCCCGGGCCCCAGCCGCTGCTCCTCTTGCTTTCCGGTTGGCTGCTGGTCACCTGGCTGCTGCCCATGCTGCTGATCGATCTCGACAAACTCTGGCTGCCCGAGCCTCTCTGCCGCTGGGGCCTGCTCCTCGGCCTGGCGGTGACCTCCCTGCTGGGCTTCCTGCAGGGAGCGGCGACGGGACGGGCCCTGCTTTTCCAGCACCTGATCGCCGCCGCCCTCGGATTGCTGGCCTTCGAAGCGGTCAGTGCCCTGGGGGAGCGGCTGATCGGCAGGCCGGCCCTCGGGCTGGGGGACGCCAAACTGGCGGCCCTGATGGGGGCCTGGCTCGGGCCCACGGGCCTGGGGGTGGCCGTGGCTCTTTCGGTGTTCGGGGGCGCGTTGTTCGGCAGCCTGGGGCGGATCACCGGCAGGCTGCAGCGACATCAGCCCTTCCCGTTCGGGCCGTTCCTGATCGTTGCCACCTGGGTGGTGTGGCTGGGCGGCCATCGCCTCTGGATTGACCTCTACCGCACGGCGAGCGGGATCTGAAGGGGTTTGGGGTCTTTAATGGGCCCAATCCCCCCGCCGCACCGCCGCCGCCACCATGTCCCTGTTCGACTGGTTCGCCGATCGACGCAAGAATGCCCCGGCGGTGCGGCCGAGCCAGGGCCCCGAGCCGGACGAAGGGGACGGGCTGTGGAGCAAGTGCCCGGAATGCTCCCAGGTGGTGTACCGCAAGGATCTGGTGGCCAACGCCAGCGTCTGCGCCAACTGCGGCCACCACAACCGCATCGACAGCGACGAACGGATCCGCCTGATTGTGGATGAGGGCAGCTTTGAGCCCATCGACAGCGATCTGGCCCCCACCGATCCCCTCGCCTTCAAGGATCGCCGCAGCTACGCCGACCGGATCCGCGACAGCCAGAAGGCCACGGGCCTCCGCGATGCGGTGGTCACCGGCCTGGCGCGCCTCGACGGCATGCCCCTGGCCCTCGGGGTGATGGACTTCCGCTTCATGGGGGGCTCCATGGGATCGGTGGTGGGGGAAAAGCTCACCCGCCTGATCGAGGAGGCCACGGCCCGGGGCTGGCCCCTGCTGATCGTCTGTGCCTCCGGCGGCGCCCGCATGCAGGAGGGCATGCTCAGCCTGATGCAGATGGCGAAGATTTCCGGCGCCCTGGAGCGGCATCGGCGCGCCGAACTTCTCTACCTGCCCCTGCTCACCCACCCCACCACGGGGGGGGTGACCGCCAGCTTCGCCATGCTGGGGGATCTGATCCTGGCGGAACCGAAGGCGTTGATCGGCTTCGCCGGGCGCCGGGTGATCGAGCAGACCCTGCGGGAGAAGCTGCCGGAGGGCTTCCAATCGGCGGAGTACCTGCGGGAGCACGGCTTTGTCGACGCGATCGTGCCCCGCACCCAGCTGCGCGCCACCTTGATCACCCTGCTGCAACTGCACGGCGCTGGCCAGCGGCGACGGCAACCGGTGGCGCCATGAGCGTGCCGCCGCTGCGTTCTCTCCCGGGCCTGGTCCTGCTCCTGATCGCCCTGCTGGTACTGCCGCTGCCCCAGGCCCGGGTTCGCCCGGCCTGGGCGGGACCGGTGGAGTGGCATGAGGTTCCGGCCACCGCCGAGGGGCGGCAGTGGTGGGATTCCGGCAGCCTGCGGATCGATCGGGAGGGGCGCCTCTCGGTGTTGAGCCGCTTCCAGCCGGCGTCCCCCTCCGCGGCTTCCGGCGAGGATGGGGAGCCGCCCCCCGTAGGCAAGCTCTACGTCATGCAGCTCGACTGCGACGAAGCGCTTTTCCGCGACGTGTCGGTGAATGGACTGCCCCGCTTCCGGGCCGAATGGCAGCCGGTCGCCGCCGATGAACTGGGTGCGGCCGTGATCCGTGAGGCCTGTGCGGCCTGGGCGGAGCGGGCCCCCTCCTGATGGCACCCCCTGCCATGACCGCCCCCCCCCTGCGCGTCGCCGTCGCCGGCCTCGGCTTCGGCGAGAAGGTTCACCTGGTCGCCCTGCGGGACTGTCCCCTGACCGAGCCGGTGGCCCTCTGGCATCCCCGCGCCGAGCGGCTTGCCCAGGCCTGCCGCACCCATGGGCTGCCCGGCAGCACCGACTTCCCGGCGCTTCTCGCCGATCCGGGCATCGACGCCCTGGTCATCGCCACCCCACCCGCCCCACGCCTGGAGCTGGCCCGCGCCGCCCTGGAGGCGGGCAAGCCGCTGTTGCTGGAAAAGCCTGTCGCCCTGGACGCGGGGGCGATTGAGGAGCTCCAGCGCCTCGCCCTGCGCCACCAGCTGGCGGTGGCCGTCGACTTCGAGTACCGGGCCGTGCCCCTGTTTCAGCAGCTGGCGGCCCTGTTGGAGCAGGGGGTGCTGGGCACCCCCTGGCTGGTCAAGTTCGACTGGCTGATGGGCAGCCGGGCGGACGCCAGCCGGCCCTGGAGCTGGTATTCCTCCGCCGCCGCCGGGGGTGGGGTGCTGGGGGCGCTGGGCACCCACGCCTTCGACATCCTCCACTGGCTGATCGGCCCGTGCCGGGATGGGCAGGGACGGCTGAGCACGGCGATCCGGGAGCGGCCCCGCGCCGATGGCAGCGGCCCGGAGCCGGTGGACGCCGATGACGTGGCGCTGATCCACCTGGAGCTGGAGGACCGGCAGGGACGGACGGTGCCCTGCCAGATCAGCCTGGCTTCGGTGGCGCGCAACGGCCGGGGCTGCTGGCTGGAGTTGCATGGCAGCGAGGCCACCATGGTGCTCGGCTCGGACAACCAGGCTGATTACGTGCATGGCTTCCAGCTGTGGATGGCGCGGCCGGGGGAGCCCCTGCGCCCGGTGGCCGCCGATCCGGCCCTGGCCTTTGTGCGCACCTGGGAGGACGGCCGGATCGCCCCGGTCCGGCGGCTGATCGGCTGGTGGGCGGAAGCGGTGCGGGACGGGCGCCCGATGGTGCCGGGGTTGGCGGAGGCGGTGGCAAGCCAGCGGTGCTGCGATCAGGCCCGGGGCCGGTTCTCCGTATCCAACGTTACTTAAACCCGTATCAGGCTGAACCCTTTCATTCAGTAGCAACCGTTACCGTTGTGGAATCGTTGACCACGGCGGCGGCGGTGTCCGGGGCGGCCCATACGCCCTGAACCCACTGCCTGACCCTGGCGGAAGTAAGGCGGGAGCCGTCCAGGTCCCGTCCTGAAGCAACGCGCCATCCCGTCCAACCTCCGCCCAGCCGGGCCGGGGATCCTCAAGGAGGCACTTCCATGACCATCACCACAGCCCGTCAGCTCGCCCGTCAGGCCGAAGAGGCCCGCCGGGCCGCCCGTCAGCACGACTACACCGTGCAGTCGCTGCGCAAGCAACACCTGATCGACTGAGCGGGCCCGCCCGCAGGATGCCTTGCCATCGGCCCCGCCCCGGCGGGGCTTTCTTTTTGGCAAGGGGGGCATCCCCTAGACTCCGGCCCAGCTCGCGCAGGCCGAACCTGCCGGCCGCCCCTCCGCTGGAACCAGGCCCGTCCGGCCTGCCCCGGCGGTACCCCTTCCCTGTTCGCTTCCCTTCACCCCGAGGTATTTCCATGGCGCTCGTCCCGCTTCGGCTGCTGCTCGATCACGCCGCTGAGCACGGCTACGGCATCCCGGCGTTCAATGTGAACAACCTGGAGCAGGTGCAGTCGATCATGGAGGCTGCCTACGAGACCGACAGCCCGGTCATCCTCCAGGCCTCCCGTGGCGCCCGCCAGTACGCCGGCGAGAACTTCCTGCGCCACCTGATCCTGGCCGCCGTGGAAACCTACCCGGACATCCCCGTGGTGATGCACCAGGACCACGGCAACAGCCCCGCCACCTGCTACGGCGCCGCCGCCAACGGCTTCACCTCCGTGATGATGGACGGCTCCCTGCAGGCGGACGCCAAGACCCCCGCCAGCTACGAGTACAACGTGGCCGTCACCAAGGAAGTGGTGGATGTGGCCCACGCCATCGGCGTGAGTGTGGAGGGTGAACTGGGCTGCCTCGGCTCCCTGGAGACCGGCATGGGCGAAGCGGAGGACGGCCACGGCTTCGAGGGCAAGCTGGACCACAGCCAGCTGCTCACCGATCCCGCCGAGGCCGCCGACTTCGTGGCCAAAACCAAGGTGGATGCGCTGGCGATCGCCATCGGCACCAGCCACGGCGCCTACAAGTTCACCCGCAAGCCCACCGGTGAGGTGCTGGCCATCAGCCGCATCGCCGAGATCCACAAAGCCATCCCCAACACCCACCTGGTGATGCACGGCTCCTCCTCGGTGCCCCAGGAGTGGCTCGACATGATCAACAAGTACGGCGGCGCCATCCCCGAGACCTACGGCGTGCCCGTGGAGGAGATCCAGGAGGGGATCCGCAACGGCGTGCGCAAGGTGAACATCGACACCGACAACCGTCTGGCCTTCACCGCCGCCATCCGGGAAGCCGCCGCCAAGGATCCC
>JBIIND010000313.1:0-2964 GCA_044337665.1 Cyanobium sp. | reverse complement strand
CTCCAACGCCGAGGATCGGCAAGGGGCCGGGAACAGGCGTCACACCGGTGGTGATGGCAAAACTGACAGCCTGAGTGTTGGAATTGGTGTACTTGAAATTGATCGTGGAATAGCTGCCGAGGAACCGGGCCACAAAACCAGAGTTACGATCGGAATCGGGCCCGCTACCTGCCAGGGTGAGTCCGGTCTGGGTCACGCCATTCTGCTGAAGAACAGCAAATGGTTCCGCAAATGTGAGGGACTCGCCGGCATTAAAATAAGAGACGTAAAAATAAGGATCTCTGACGGGTTGGTCAAAGGTCAGGCTTAAGTCGGTGGCCGATGATGCGGGCGAGCCGATGGCGATGCCAGAGTCAGATGTGGGAGGAAATAGGTTGGTGCCCAAATCAGTGTTCCACGTAGCACCTGAAGCACCGATTTCGCCCGCATTCAGGCCTGAGCCAACGGTCACGGTTGCCGTAATCGGAGCCGCTGGACAGGCCGGGTCCAACCCTTGGTCACGGCTGACTTCGTCCCACCTGGAGTTCCATAGGGGAGAGTCCAGGCCGCCGTGCAAACGGTGGCGGCGGCTTGGGCGCTGCTGGCGTTGGTCAGCGTGATGGCGAAGAGGGCCGCGCCGGACAGGACCAGAAGTCTCATCAAAAAATCGCAAAACGTGCCGAGTATGTGGGGTTGAGCCACCCCCGTCTTGTCTTGATTTCCTGGCAACGGAGCTCTGGGCGGCTCGATCTGACGCAGGCCCTTGCCCTCGGGAGGGGCGGATCTGCGGGAGCCGCTGGCAACAGCGCTTCGCCAACGACTGCCCGGCGCTGGATCAGGCGAGGGCTGGCTGGCCATGGTGCAGGACCGCAACCTCACCGGCCACACCAACAACCGCAGCACCGCCGAGCAGGCCATCGTCCCGACTCCGACCCAAACGCGGGGTAATGGGGGCAGGCCTGATAGTTTTCATATCAGCCGATCCATGGCCTTGGCTGTCCGTCAGATTTCGATCACGCTGGAGGAAGACCTGCTCCAGTTTCTGGACCAGTGGGGCGGCAACCGCTCCGCTGCCATCGCCGAAGCCGTGCGCCAGTGGCGCGATCAGCAATGGCAGCGGAGCCTTGCCGAGGCCTATGCCGCCCTTGATGAGGCCGGTGAGGATCGTTCGGCCAACCCCAGCCCCCCCGATGCCCTGATCGCGGCCCGCGAAGCTGCCGAGCTGGCCCGCAGCCCATCGTGAATCCCAGCGCCGGCCATCTCTGCACCTGGCCCCGCAACCCCCTGGTGCGCGACAGCAAACGCCGTCCGGTGGTGGTGCTCTCTCCCGCCTACCCGGGCCGTTCCACCGTGATCGTGGTGCCGCTGACGTCCGATCTGTCGTCCCGCAGCCTGCCCCTGCGGCTGGTGATCGAAGCCACGCCGGCCAACGCCCTGACGTCCGACAGCCTGGCCCTCTGCGACCAGATCACCTGCCTGCTGGTGAGCCTGTTGGGCGAACCCTTCGGGCAACTGGAGGATCGGCTGCTGGCCCTGCTGCGCCAGCGCGCTGCCCTGGCCCTGGGACTGATGCCCAGCGACCTTCGCCCAGGCGGGTGAACAACCCAGCCGCGTTGGTTAAACTAAGTCCACCCTTTCACCGTGCCCGTGCGTCAGGTCAACCTGCATGAGGCCAAGACCCACCTCTCCAGACTCGTGGCCGAAGCGGTGGCCGGCGAGGGCTTCGTGATCTGCAAGGCCGGCCGGCCGCTGGTGCAGGTCACCCGTCTGGTCGACGTCGCCGAGGTCGGCCCTCCCCCAAGGCGACGCCTTGGTCTGCTGGCGGGTCAGTGCTCCGTGCCCGACGACTTCGACCGGATCGCCGCCGAGGAGATCGCCGCTCTCTTCGAGGGCCAGGGCCCTGTCCCGTCCGCCAGCGGCGAGTCGTGAAACTCCTGCTCGACACCCACCTGCTGGTCTGGGCGATGGGTGAACCGGCACGGCTGGGGCCTGGCCTGCGGGATGTGCTGGAGGATCCCCTTCATACCCTCTGCTTCAGCGTGGCTTCCCTCTGGGAGCTGGTGATCAAGGCGGGCCTGGGGCGCGACGGGTTTCAGGTGCAGCCGTCGCTGTTGCGGCGCACGCTGCTGGATGGCGGTGGCCCAGTTGCCGCCCCTGCACCGTGATCCGTTCGATCGCCTGCTGCTGGCCCAGGCCGAGCGCGAAGGGTTGCTCCTGATCACCGCCGATGCGCTGGTGGCCCGCTACCCGGGCCCGGTGCGCCATCAGGGCAGCTTCTAGGCACCCCTGCGCACCCGCGCGCCGCCTGCTCCCGGGCCCCGGTTCAGGCGAAGTGCCGGTACCCTCCGCCGCCGATCCCGTCGTCCTCCCGCTCGCCGGATCCTCCCCAGCGCAGCTTCCCGGCCGGTCCTGCCAGCAGCTCGCCGATCAGCCCGCTGCCCGGCAGGGCCGCCGCCAGGGCCTCGGCCCAGGCCGGCTCCAGGGCCAGCACCAGCTCGAAGTCCTCCCCTCCCTCCAGGCACCAGGCCTCCGCCTGCGGCAGCCCGGCCATGGCGGCAGCCAGCGGCAGGGCGCCCCGCTCCAGCCGGGCCGCGCAGCCGCTGGTGGCGGCGATGGCCCGCACCGCCGCCACCAGGCCATCGCTGCTGTCGCAGCCGCCCACCCGCCAGGGGGTGCTGGCCGGTCGGCAGGCGATCAACGCCTGCACGGCGTCGAAGCGGGGCACGGGGCGCTGATGGGCGGCGATCGCCCGCGCGGCCAGGGAGGGATCCAGGCTCCCGGCGAGATCCGGGCTGTCGATGAGATCCGGCCCGGTGCCGTCGAGATTCCCCTGCAGCAGCGCCAGCCCCAGCCGGCTCAGCCCATGGGGCCCGGTGGCCACCAGCCAATCCCCCGGCAACCCATCCCGGCGGCGGATCGGGCCGCCACCCGTCGCCAGCCGCCCCAGGGCGGTGATCGCCAGCAGCCGCTGGCCGCCGCCGCTGC
>JBIIND010000312.1:0-2971 GCA_044337665.1 Cyanobium sp. | reverse complement strand
ACCCCCAGCGCCCTGCAGCTGGTGGTGGTGCTGGGCTACATGGTCTGGCTCGACTGGCCCCTGGCCCTGGCCACGATGTTGCTGGCCCCCTTTGTGGCCCTGCTGGTGAGCGGCTTCGGCGCCCGGGTGATGCGGGCGGCGGAGCGCAGCCAGAAACAGGTGAGCGAGCTGGCCGCCCTGCTCGGCGAGGCGATCGGCGCCCTGCCGCTGGTGCGGGCCTACGCCGCCGAGCCCTGGCTGCAACAGCGCTTCAACGAAGAGGTGGACCTGCACCGCCGCGCCCGCTACCGGACGATGGGCCTGCTGGCCCAACAGCATCCCGTGGTGGGCTTCATTGAGGCCTTCGGAATCCTGGCGGTACTGGTGATCGGGGCCGCCCGCATCCGCTCCGGCGGTCTCACCAGCCAGGGCTTCAGCGCCTACATGGCCGCGCTGCTGATGTTGATCGATCCGATCTCCCACCTCACCACCAACTTCAATGAGTTCCAACAGGGACAGGCCTCCCTGCGGCGACTGCGGGCGATCGAGGCCGAGCCGGTGGAGGCGCCCGACCGGCCCGGCGCCCTCTCCCTGGCGCGGGTGCGGGGCGCCCTGGCCCTGGAGCGGGTGCGCTTTGGCTACAACCCGGCGCAGCCGGTGCTCTGCGACCTCGATCTGCGGGTGGAGCCCGGCCAGGTGGTGGCCTTGGTGGGACCTTCCGGTGCGGGCAAAAGCACCCTGTTCTCGCTGTTGCTGCGCTTCAACACCGCCCAGGGGGGCCGGGTGCTGCTCGATGGCCACGACCTGGTGGACCTGCGCGCCCGGGAGCTGCGGCAGGCGGTGGCCCTGGTTCCCCAGCAGACCAGCCTGTTCTCCGGCACGGTGGCCGAGGCGATCGCCTTTGGGCGCCCCGCCAGCCGGGAGCAGATCCACGAAGCCGCCCGGCTTGCGAATGCCGCCGCCTTCATCGAAGCCCTGCCGAACGGATACGACAGCCGTGTGGAGGAACGGGGCAGCAACTTCTCCGGTGGGCAGCTGCAGCGCCTGGCGATTGCCCGGGCCGTGCTCGGCGACCCTGCCGTGATGCTGCTGGACGAGGCCACCAGCGCCCTGGACGCGGAGTCCGAGGCGGCCGTGCAGCAGGGACTGGCCCAGGCGATGGCGGGGCGCACGGTCCTGGTGATCGCCCACCGGCTTTCCACGGTGCAGGAGGCCGACCGCATCCTGGTGCTGGAGCGCG
Source organism: Cyanobium sp. (assembly GCA_044337665.1). Classification (GTDB taxonomy): domain Bacteria; phylum Cyanobacteriota; class Cyanobacteriia; order PCC-6307; family Cyanobiaceae; genus Cyanobium. Next base: position 1,752 of record JBIIND010000312.1, on the reverse strand, counting down.
GCCGGATCGTGGAGCAGGGCGACCATGACGCCCTGATGGCCCAGGGCGGGCGCTACCGCGAACTGTGTGAGCGGCAGTTCATCCGGATCGAGAGCTGATTGAGCTCTTCCCCCGCCCGACCCCGGCGAGTGGCGGGTTCTTCCCTACGCTGGGGGGGACACCAACGATCCCCAATCCGTGGACGCTGAAACACAGGCCCAGTCGCCCGTTCTCACCTTTGAGGGCAAGCGCTACGACCTCAACACCCTTCCCGATGACATCAAGGAACTGGTGCGCGGCATGCAGGTGGCCGATGCGCAGTTGCGCATGCATGAAGATACCTTGAAGGTGCTGGCGGTCGGTCGCCAATCGATGGCGATGCAACTCAATCAACGCCTCCAGACCATCCCTGCCCTGCCAGACAGCTAGACCGACCGCCCAGCCCCCCCCGGAAGGGTCGGGGGCCTGGGGTCCTGGGCCTCACCCCAGGGGGTGCAGATCCTCAAAACGGTAGGTGGTGGCCTGGTTCGAGGCCGCCCCACCGTCCCCCTCGCTCTCCACCCGGCGCTCGGCCAACACCCAGGGGCCGCCAGCCGCGAGCTCCACAAATGTGTCGGTGAAGTGGTTGACACCCCCGCGCGCTGCACCGGTGGTCGGATCGGCATACTGGCTGGTGTAGGTGTGGCTGAGGTAGCCAGCACCGGTGTGGGTGACGGAGTTGGTGAAAATGGTGACCACAGTGCCGTGGATGTGGCGATGGACCATCGTCACCACATCGTCTTTGATGCGGTAGCGATCGCCAGCATTCTTACCTCCCACGATCACTTCCAGTCCCGTCGCATCGCTGTCTCCGGCCGTGAAGGTGTTGTGGCCGTGGGTCTGCTCAAAACTGCGCCGCACCCGGTGGATGGCCACCTCCCAGAGCTGGCCTGCGATCTCCTTTTGCACCGCCCCATCCTCAATCCCCTCCACCTCGGCCTTCAGATCGGCACCGACGCGAAAGGTCCCCTCCACCCGTTGGCCGTCCCGCTCCCAGACGCAGCGACCCCGATAGCCGCCAAAACCGGGATCCCAGGTGTAGCGGTTCTGGTAGGCGGCCTGAAAGGCAGCGGTGCAGTCGGTACCCGGGGCAACCGGCGTGAGCAGGGACATGGCAATACCATTTGCGTGCCAAGCCTAAACCGTTTGCCCGCAGGCCCGAGGCTTGCCCCCCCGAGGTCACTCGGCCCACGGTGCAGATCACCGCCATTTGTGGCAGCGGCTTCCCCTCAGTCCCCCCCGCGCCAGGGTGGGTGGATGTCCTGCAGGGCCACCACCTCCACCTGGCGATGTTGCAGCAGGGCATCGATCGCCTCCACCGCCGCCCGGGCGCCCGCCAGGGTGGTGACGGTGGGAACGGCATAGTCGAGGGCGGCGTGGCGCAGGTAGCGGTCGTCGTGGGCGGCCCGCCGGCCGATCGGGGTGTTGATGATCAGCTGCACGCTGCCGGAGCGGATCGCGTCCTCGATGTTGGGTCGCCCCTCGTGAACCTTCAGCACCGGGGTGACCGCCAGGCCAGCCTGACGCAGGGTTTCGGCGGTGCCTGTGGTGGCGAGCAGGGCGAAACCTTCCGCCGCCAGGCGCCGGGCAACAGGCACAAGACTGGGTTTGTCGCGATCGTGGGTGGAGAGAAACACCGTGCCGCTGGTGGGCAGGGCCTCGCCCGCCGCCAGTTCCGCCTTGGCGTAGGCCAGACCGAAGCCGGGGGCAATGCCCATCACCTCACCGGTGGAA
>JBIIND010000310.1:0-2977 GCA_044337665.1 Cyanobium sp. | reverse complement strand
GGGCCCTGCGCGCCCTTGACCACCTCAGCGATGAGGAGATGGTGGCCTCCCAGCGCCGCAACCTGATCGATCCGGCCGCCCCCAACCCCTCGGTGGAGGCCCTCCTGCATGCCTTCCTCCCCCACACCTACGTGGACCACACCCACGCCACCGCCCTGCTCGCCCTGGCGGATCAACCCGAGGCGGAGAACCTCTGCCGTGCCGTGTACGGCGATCGGGTGGTGCTGGTGCCCTACGTGATGCCCGGCTTCGCCCTCGCCCGCGCCTGCGCGGACGCCTACGAGCAGGCCGTCGCCCGCGGCAGCCAGCCGGAGGGGATGGTGCTGCTGGGTCACGGGCTGTTCTCCTTCGGCGCCACCGCCCGCGAGAGCTATGGGCGGATGATCGACCTGGTGGCCCTGGCGGAGGAACGCCTGGCGCGGGGGCGGCGCACCTTCCAGGCGGTGGCGCTGCCGGAGCGCTCCACCGTCGCCGACACCCTGCTGCCCCAGCTGCGCGGCGCCCTGGCCCGGGCCGCCGGGGAGGATGGCGCCCCCCGGCGCTGGATCCTCGACCTGCGCGATTCGGCGGTGGCGCGGGCCGTCGCCGACGACGCCCGCCTCCCGGACTGGGCCGGCCGCGGCGTCGCCACCCCCGACCATGTGATCCGCACCAAGGCGGCGCCGCTGGTGCTGCCCCCCGCCGCCTCGCCCGCCGCGATCGAGGCGGCGATGGCGGCCTACGGGCGGGCGTACCGCGCCTACTTCGAGCGCCAGAACGCCCGGGTCGGTGGCCATAAGCAGCGGCTCGACGCCCTGCCCCGGGTGGTCGCCGCCCCCGGCCTGGGGCTGATCGGCATCGGTCGGTCGGCCGCCGAGGCCGCCGTCACCGCCGATCTGGCCGAAAGCTGGGCCACCACCCTGCTGGCGGCCGAATCGATCGGTCGCTTCCAGCCGGTGGGCGAGGACGACAGCTTCGACATGGAGTACTGGAGCCTGGAGCAGGCCAAGCTGGGCCGCAGCGCCGAAAAGCCCCTCGCCCGCCACGTGGTGGTGGTCACCGGTGGCGGTGGGGCGATCGGCGCCGCCACCGCCCGGGCCTTCGCCGCCGCCGGCGCCGAGCTGGCGGTGCTGGATCTCCGCCAGGACGCCGCCCTGGCGACGGCGGGGGCCTGCGGCGGTGCGGCCCTCGGCCTGGCCTGCGACGTCACCGATCCGGAGCAGGTGCGGGCGGCCTTCGCGCAGGTGCGGCGGCGCTTCGGTGGCCTCGACATCGTGATCAGCAACGCCGGCGCCGCCTGGACCGGCCCGATCGCCAGCCTGCCGGAGGCGGAGCTGCGGGCCAGCTTCGAGCTCAACCTTTTCGCCCACCAATCCGTGGCCCAGGCGGCGGTGGCCTGCTTCCGCCAGCAGGACCGGGCCGCCGACGCCAGCGTCGACCACGCCCCCCTCGGCGGACAGCTGCTCTTCAACGCCAGCAAGCAGGCGCTCAACCCCGGCCCCAACTTCGGCGCCTACGGCATCGCCAAGGCGGCCCTGCTCGCCCTGGTGCGCCAGTACGCCCTCGAGGAGGGCGGCGCCGGCATCCGCGCCAACGCCATCAATGCCGACCGCATCCGCTCCGGCCTGCTCGACGATTCCATGATCCGCGAGCGGGCGGCGGCCCGGGGCATCAGCGAGGAGCTTTACATGGCCGGCAATCTGCTGGGCCAGGAGGTGCGGGCCACCGACGTGGCCGAGGCCTTCGTCGCCCTCGCCCTGATGGGGCGCACCACCGGCGCGATCCTCACCGTCGATGGCGGCAACGTGGCGGCGATGGTGCGCTGAGCCGCCCCTCAGGCGGTCTTCGCCGTCGGTCGCGCCGCCAGCCAGAGCCCCAGGCCCGCCGATACCGCCACCACCGCTCCGCAGAGGGCGGTCCACAACGGCAGCCCCAGGCTCTCCACCAGCAGCGGCATCACCACGGTGATCACCCCGCCGGCCAGCAGGGGCTGGAGCAGGAGTTGCTTGATCGAGAAGGGGGTGATGGCGTTGCCCTCGTCGTCGGGATCGGCCATCGAGAGCAGCAGCAGCCCGCTGGCCGCCACCCCCGTGGCCTGGCCGAATTCGATGATGCCCCGCTCGAACCAGGGGGCGGGCAGGATGCGGCGCCCCAGCAGCAGCACCACCGCCAGGTTCCACACCAATCCGGCGCTGGCCAGCACCGAGAGCGGCAGCCAGTCGCGGGCCAGCAGCGACAGGTCGAGGCAGGCGGTGGCCGCGGCGATCAGCAGATCCGCCGAAAGGGTGCCGATCCGCCCCTGGATCGGGCCCGACACCATCCCCGCCCGCCCGCTGCGCTCCAGCAGCAGCCGCATCAGCAGCGACCCCACCAGCGCCAGCGGGAACACCGGCAGGGTGTCGATCACCAGGGTGTAGCCACCGCCCAGCCGCGCCGCCGGTGCCCGCAGCAGCGCCAGCAGCAGGCAGCCGATCCCCACCGCCAGACCCGTCAGCGCCAGGTTCACCAGCCAGGCCGCCACCTGGGTGGCCAGTCCGGGGGCCGCCTGCCCGGGGGGCGCCTGCCCAGGGGGCGCCTCCACCGCGGCCAGCGCCGTCCCCGTTCCCGCATACGCAGCGGCCGTCGCCGCGGGGGGGGGGCCTTCGCCATGCGCGCCCCCCTGCCGCAACCAGCCGAGTCGGCGGGCGAGCACCACCAGCACGCCCCCCACCGCGGTGGAGGCCAGCAGCCCAACCGTGGCCATCGCCAACCCCAGGGCGGTGCCCCCCTCCACCCCCAGCCGCTCGTAGGTGGGACCCATCGCGGCCGCCGAGCCGTGCCCCCCCTCGTAGGCCACCTCGATCAGGCACGCCATCACCGGACTCACGTGCAACAGCGGCTGGAGCACCAGCAGCACCGCCAGGCCGGCGGCCAGGTACTGGCCGAAGCCGAGGCAGAGCGCCAGCAGCACCTGGGCGGAGAGCGGGCGCCACAGGCCGGCGGGTTGGGGCAGGGGCTT
>JBIIND010000311.1:0-2977 GCA_044337665.1 Cyanobium sp. | reverse complement strand
GGGCTGTAACGAAGCCGCCCGTGCTGTTGATATCCGTGGCGTCGAAATTGCTGGGAACCTCCGAGAAGGTGAAGGTGAGGGTGGCGGTCTCACCGGCCTGGAGGGAGAGCTTGTCGCTGGAGATCGCGAGGGTGGGTGGGACGGTGTCGAAGGCGATGGCGGGGGAGAGGCCAGGGCCGCCCGGATTGCCGAAGGCATCGGTGTAGGAGCCGGCGGCCACGGTGATCGAGGCGGTGCCGCTGCTGCCGGCGGTGGGGGTGAATGTGGCGGAAAAGACCTTGGGATCGGCGGAGGCCGTGAGGGCGGAAAGGCTGCCCCCGGACACGCTGACGTCGCCGCTGCTCCCATCCCAGCTGAAGGAGCTGCCCGGACTGCGGCTGAAGGAAAAGGTGATCGTGGCGCTCTCACCGGCCTGGAGGGTTGCCTTGGAACTGGTGATCGTCACGGAGGGGGGCGCCGTGCCGGTGACGTTGCTGGCGGCAGCGCCGCGACTGAAGGCGGCTTTCTCCCCTGAGGCCAGACTCTTGAGATCACCAAAGCCAGGCTTATCCGCCCCGTTGACACTGCCGTAGGCGATGGTGACCGAGGCGCCAGCGGCCACGCTGGAGGCCAGGCGGAAGCGGATCGTGGTGCCGTCAGCGCTGAGGGAGGCTGCCCCCGTGGCATACACCCGGCGGCCATTCACCATCACCACAAAGCGGTTGATGCTGGGCAGGATCGGGCCCAGGGCCTCGCTATAGCGCAGGGCCACGGAGTCGCCATTGACAGCCAGCTCAAGCAGGGTGGGAATGCCCATGGGTCGTGAGAAATGTCGGGTGGAGGGGGAAGCGTTGCTCTTGGATTCCGCTTAAGGGGGTGGATTCATGCCACGGATAATCGGCAGCGGCGGCGCAGCCCTCGCGCAGCGTGAAAGCTGGCCAGGGCACCCAGCAGGGGGAAGGGTGCGGCGACCCTGGAGGCGGTTGAGGACGGCAGGGAAGAAGGGGCTAAAAAGGTCGCGGCCGCCGACTGTGGGATATCCGGAGATGCTTGGAACCACACCGAAAGATGTCGGACCGGCAAGCCCGTAGTAAAGAATTACCGTGCCGTCGTCCCACGCTGCTGGGCCCGCATCGCTCTGGTAGCGGGTGATGACATTGGTCTGCATATCACCGCACCCCAGCGGAGAAATTGGTGATTTCAGCAAAGCCACCACCGCTGATCACAACATCCGCCCCGGACTCTTCCACGTTCAACACCACAGTCGCACGGGCCTGCGGTGGCTCAGCCAGCAGGCCTGCGCTGGCGAGACAGAGACCAGGAAGGCAAAAGGCAGCTGGATTCTGGTGGTTGTTTGGATTTCTGTGGTTGTTCAACAGAGAACCACGCCCGAAACAGGCGCGCTTTCCGGCTGTCTCGAGCCATCGTGAGCCAAGCCGGGGATAACCCAGATCGCCAGCGATGACCTGGATAGGGGCTGATATGCTGTCAGGACCCATGCCAGGGGCTTGGCGTAGTTACACAAAACTATTCATAGCCAGCTCTCCAGGAAGGGGCCTGGCCCGCTAAAGAAAAAGTTACATCTATGGGGGGATGCTTCGGTTTTACGTCCTCAAGACCGCCTCTGGCCAGGGCAGGCAAACATCCGCTCCCGTTATCGACAGGTTTGAATCCCCTGAAAAAGGGGGTGGAAGCGGGGGCCTGGCGAGCCCTTCTGTCCCAGCCCTTCGGCGGGTCGCTGCCGGCAGCAGGGTCCGACAGGTCTCAATCCTGGTGCGATGCTGCGGCATGAAGGCCAGGCTTTTGCCCCGGCAGCCGCGTTGGAACACGACTGGGGTCAGGGAGTCGCGCAGAATCTCCAGGTTCTGGCGAATCTGGTCGAGGAGAGGTTGGACATCTGGATGGGTGCGGACCAGTTCCTGGAGGAGGGTGAGGGCTTCCTCCAATGGGGGCAGAGCCTCCCGGAGATGATCGAGCTGCACATGGAAAACGGCGATGTTGGCAAGCGCCTGGGCGAGAACATACTGGATGCTGGGATCCTTCCTGGCCTCCTCACGCAGCAGGGCGATCCCTTCCTGGGTGGCCGAGAGCGCCTGCTGCCATTGCTTGCTGTGGGAGTAGACGTAGCCAAGATCCAGGAGAGATCTGCCAAGCTTGAGCCGGAGATCTTGGCTTTCGCTGGCCAGTTGACGATAGATGGTTACCGTTTCAAGGCTGATGGTGAGGGCCTCACTTTGATGCCCAAGCTCGTTATAGATGGCAGCAAGATTCGTCAGGGATATGGCAAAGCTTCTTCGGTCTTCCGGCTCGACCCGCGGCAGCCCGCGCCAGATTCTTACGGATTCCACCGCATGGGGTAAGGCATTCTTCGCTTGGCCCAACAGGGTCAGATTATTGGCATAATTATTGAGCAGCCTCGCCAGGGCAGGCAGTATGGTGACGTCCGCCATCGCCTGTTTCCGCAACAGCCGGAGCGATTCAGCGTTGGCCAGCAACGCCTGTTTAGGTTGATTGAGCTGGATGTGGAGATAGCCCAGGTTCATCAGTGCGTCTGCCAGCTCCCTCTGGGCCTGGGGGTCGTTCGCCTGATTTTGCACGATGCGGATGCCTTCCTGGGCTGCCTGCAGGGCTTGCGGCCAATCCATCAGTTGGGCATAGGCAACGGAAAGATTCTTCCAGGCCATCGCCAGGGCCAGTTGAGGCACCCGATCGCTGGCACTCAGCAGCTGAAGCAGCTGCACAACTTCGCGGCTGATGCCAAGGGCGTCCTGGTGGAGTCCGAGGTCGCTGTAGGTCTTACCAAGAAGGATCAGCGCGTCCGTCAGCTCCGTGCGCAGGGCTGGGTTGCTTTTCGCCAGTTCCTGATACAGCCTCACCACCTGCTCCGCCGAGTCGCGAGCCTGCTGCGGGCGCCGTAGACGATCGAAGATGGTGGCGTGAATCATCAGGGACTTGGCCAGGAGGGGCGCATCCTGATCGTTGGCGGTCGGTTGCCGCA
>JBIIND010000309.1:0-2978 GCA_044337665.1 Cyanobium sp. | reverse complement strand
GCGGAAACCCTGGCGGTGGGTCGCCATCGGCAGCAGCGGCTCTGAGGGGTCCTCCAGGTGGGCCCCGCCAGATTCATGTTCACCCCCTGGCCCCGCTGAAAGGCCACCACGGCGTGGCAGATTCCGGGCCAGCAGGGGGCGGCTGTGGGGCGGGGCCGTGCTGGGTCCTCGCCCTCTGTGATGCTCTCCAATGTGCAGCCCTGCTTGGTTGCGGCGATCAGGCGCTCGCACAGCTCCTCCAAAGCGACAGGGTCAGCGGCGGCGTACCCAGGCAGGGATCGCTCGCGGGTGCGGCGGCCGGGAAGGATCTCGTAGACGGTCACCCAGCGGCTGCGGCGGTGTTGGCGCAGGCGAAACGGGGCTCCAAAGGCCCGCAGGATCCCGTTGGAGCGCTCCAAGGAAGATGTGGGGGTCGGCATCGGATCAGAACCGGGGGGTAGAGGGTTCCGAAATCCGCCCGCCGAGATTTCTTATGTCGTCAACCGAAGATTTTTGTTTGGGACTATGTCCCAAACAAATGACCCAGTTACGGATTTTCGCGGCCTTTGCCGGACTCGTTTCGGGATGAGCCGAAACGGTTTTGGAGGCCCGAAACCCATTGCCCCGCAGTCGACTTCCCAGTCGTCGCAAGGGAAGATACGAAATGGGTCGCCTGAGATTCGAACTCAGGACCAATCGGTTAAGAGCCGGCTGTTTTTCGCTGAGATCCCATGCGGCGCAACGGGTGCTCTTCGAGAGTTCCTCAAAAAGTTCCTCAAGGCCCATTTTTCGACTCAAATCGCGCCTTGAGTCCCACTTGGACTGAGACGGAATTGAGTCGCGTTTAACGAACAGTCTCATGCCCGACGAGCTCCCGTGAAACTGAGTAGACCGGCTGTGCTGGAATGAGATTGCGTCAATCGACACTCGTTCTGATTACGGCATGATTGTGCAGCCGTGAGACAGAACGAAAGGCCTGCCGCGTCGATCCTGCCTCAGCAGCAGGTGGGGAGAGGGCGTGGTGGTAGAAGAGGAAAGTCAGCGCCTCCCCGCGACTTTGCGAGACCGAGGGGCTCCATCGCTCCGATGCGCTCGAAGGACGCTAACCCCCGTTTTGCGCTTTGGCATTGCTGTGAAACGAGCGCCAATCAGCCTCTGACATCCCCTCCTGGTTGGCCCAGCTCCTGAGGTCGTCCCAGTCAATGGCATGACTCTGGGCGACCCAGATGGCTTGTTCCAGGCATTGGCGATCTCGCCAGTGCACGAAGGCAGCGAGCCGATCCATCACACAAAGTGTCGGCGGAATCACACGCAACGGCCCATAGGGGGTCTCCAAGGTCTGCAGGCTGCTGGTGTCGACAACCCGATTCCCAAAGCCCAGCGGTCCGGAAGGGAACTCCAGCAGCCATTGAGACTCTGGATGGGCAAATAGGCGGCGGCTTGGTGTGACGACAAAGCCGAGTTTGTTCACCACCCGCGCCAAGGTGTTGATGCCGACGGTGGAGACAAAGTCGAGATCATGGCTCTGGTAGCGATTGTCGGTGTAGATCGACACCGCTGCTCCGCCCGAGAGAGTCGCATCCACACCATGGGCCACCAGAGCCTGGCTGATGATCGCCGCAACTTCCTGCAGCGAGGAATGGGCTGTGATCTCAGACATGGATCACCAGCTCCTTGCCGCTCTGCCGGGGCCGCTGGCGCTGCCGAAAGAAGTGCTGCTGCACAGCCTCCGGCAGAGCGCCAAGCTCACTCTCCAAGAAGGTCCGCAGGTTGCGCACCGTCGGGTTGCGCTCGTTGAAGCTGAACAGCCGCAGATTGCCGAGGCGGCGACTCACCAGGACCCCTTGCTCCTCCAGGCGCCTGAGCTGTCGCTGCGTCATGTTCAACCCAAACCCGAAGGTGCGGGCGATGCGCTGGCCATGGCCCTCCCCGTAGCACTGCAGAAACAGCAGGACACAGGCCGCGGTGCGGTTGCCGAACAGAGCCTCCAGCACTGGGTTCAGGTCGAGGTCGCCAGCGGTTTCCACTCCGTTCAGGGGTCAAAGCACCTCTATTATGGGTCGGACAACCCCGTTCGGGGGTTATTTGAGGCTTGACTATCGCAAATCGCATCGTCTTTGGGTAGCGTGCTGCTCTCCCAACGCATAAATAGAGAGCCAGACGGAAAAGAAGCATTCTACTTGCCCTTCGCCTCCATGGGATTGATAGAAATAGCCGCAAAGGCAGTATTCTGAAGCGAGACAGCAGCCCTTCTTGACAAATAGGTCCGTATAGAATTTAATATTTATTCAGGCAAGGTGGCATCAGGTTCTCATGCTGCCGAGTAAAACATCAAAAGATCAGGAGGAAAGGTGTTTTGTTCGAGCGAGGTGCTATAGAATAAGAATGACGCCATTCCCGGGAATGTACACTCTGAGATACCCCTTTAGGGGGCATGGGCCACGCGCTCTAGAAGAGGCAAGCAGCTCGGTCGAAGTGAACCACGAAAGACTTCTTTTCAGCCTGACTGAAGAGGACCCATATTGGATCCTCCGAGTCACGGGATTCCCGAGTGAATGTGCCGCCAAGGAATTCATGCCGCGAGTATGGGCCGGACTGAAATGGGTCCTGCTGCAGCAGGGTGTGCCATTCACATCAGAGCCTGAACTGACATCAGTGATCTGGTGCAGTGATCCCGAAGGACTCAAGGAAAGATACGGCTTTGATACTCCTGTTGATGGGATAATAAATGACCCATTCCGCCCAGTAGCTTTCCCATGCAGCAGCAAACTGATATCTATTGGCGGTACAGCGCGACTTTCCTGCCCTATTCCCCATCAGGTGTTCCTAGATTGCTTGGCAGAGGGAGTTTCTTTGCCCATGAGCGGATCTCTTTTCAGCGACGACAAAGCCAAGCTCGCACTTGATCTATACAATGCTTCGTGCATTGAGGTCACAAAAAATGCTCAATTTCTGAGCCTTGTAATGGCGCTTGAGGTGATGGCGCCAGAGCAGCCCAG
>JBIIND010000308.1:0-2984 GCA_044337665.1 Cyanobium sp. | reverse complement strand
TTCCGGCGTCGTCATCGATGGGGGCCGCGGTCTGGTGCTCACCAACGCCCACGTCGTCGAGTCCGTCGACTCCGTCTTCGTCACCCTGGCGGATGGTCGCCAACTCGACGGCTCGGTGGTGGGCTCCGACCCGGTCACCGACCTGGCGGTGGTGCGCATCGCCGGCCGACCTGGCGTGCAGGCGGCGCCGCTCGGGGATTCCGAGGTGCTGGAGGTGGGCGACTGGGCCATCGCCCTCGGCAGCCCCTATGGCCTGCAGCGCACCGTCACCCTCGGGATCGTCAGCGGGCTGCACCGCGACATCAACAGCCTCGGTTTCGCCGACAAGCGCCTCGACCTGATCCAGACCGACGCTGCCATCAACCCCGGCAATTCCGGCGGGCCTCTGATCAACGCCGAGGGCGAGGTGATCGGCATCAACACCCTCGTTCGTTCCGGTCCCGGCGCCGGTCTCGGCTTTGCCATCCCGGTGAACCTGGCCAAACGGGTGGCCGCCCAGCTCGCCGACGGCGGCCAGGTGGTGCATCCCTACCTCGGCCTGCAGCTTGTCCCCCTCACGGCCCGCGTCGCCCGCGACAACAATCGCGATCCCGATGCCTTGCTGCAGCTGCCGGAGCGGGACGGTGCCCTGGTGCAGCGTGTGATCCCCGAGAGCCCCGCCGAGAAGGCGGGCCTGCGCCGCGGCGATCTGGTGGTGCGCATCGCCCAGCAGACGGTGAGCACCCCCTCGGCCCTGCTTCAGCAGGTGGAGAAGTCGGAGGTGGGCCAGCCCCTGCCCCTCACCGTGGTGCGCGGCCAGCGGGAGCTTGAACTCTCGATCCGCCCCGAGGCCCTGCCCCAGGCAGGCTGAGCGGGCCAAGCCCGGCGGGTTTGCTACGGTCCGTGCCCAGTTTCAGGAAGCGTGGGCGGGATGTCGGATCTGCAGAACCGGATGAAGCAGGCGGTGGCCGAGGCCGCCGTCGAACAGATCCGCGATGGCATGGTGCTGGGGTTGGGTTCCGGATCCACCGCTGCCCTCATGATCGAGGCGCTGGGGCAGCGGTTGCGCAGTGGCGCCCTGCGCGACATCACCGGGGTGGCCACCTCCTTCCAGGGGGAAGTGCTCGCGGCCGAACTGGGCATTCCCCTCAAGAGCCTCAACGCGATCGAGCGCATCGACCTGGCGATCGATGGCGCCGATGAGGTGGATCCCTCCTTCCAGCTGATCAAGGGGGGCGGTGCTTGTCACGTCCAGGAAAAGCTGGTGGCCCATCGGGCGGATCGCTTCGTGGTGGTCGTGGATGCCAGCAAGCTGGTGGAGCGCCTGAATCTGGGTTTCCTGCTGCCCGTTGAGGTCCTCCCCGGCGCCTGGCGCCAGGTGAAGGCCGATCTGGCCTCCCTGGGGGGCGCCGCCGAGCTGCGCATGGCGGTGCGCAAGGCTGGTCCGGTGGTCACCGACCAGGGAAACCTGGTGCTGGACGTGAAGTTCGCGGGCGGCATCCCCGATCCCGCTGCCCTGGAGCAGGCGATCAACAACCTGCCCGGCGTTCTCGAGAACGGCCTGTTCGTCAACCTCACCGACCAGGTGCTGGTGGGTGAGATCGTTGACGATCAACCCCGGGTGAGGGATCTGGTGCGGGCCTGAGCCCAACCCGATGCGTCGTGGCTCAGGGCGGCGGCGTCAGGCGCCGCCGCACCGACTCGGCGTGGCTGTGCAATCCTTCGCTCTCCGCCAGGGTGATCACGGCCGCGGCGGTGCCGTCGAGGGCGGCGCGGTTGAAGTGGATCAGGCTGGTGTGGCGCAGGAAGGTTTCGACGCTCAGGGCGCCGGCGAAGCGGGCGGTGCCGGAGGTGGGCAGGGTGTGGTTGGGGCCAGCCAGGTAGTCCCCCACCGCCTCGGGCGTCCAGGGCCCCAGGAAGATCGCGCCGGCGTGGTGGATCCGCTCCGCCAGCGCCTCGGGGTTCTCCACCAGCAGCTCCAGATGTTCCGGGGCGAAGGCGTCGCTGAGCGCCGCCGCCTGCTCCAGGTCGCGGGCCACCACGATCAGTCCCCAGTCGTTGAGGGCCGCGCGGGTGATCGCGGCCCGGGGGTGGTGGCGCAGCTGGTCTTCGATCGCCGCCGGCACGGCAGCCGCCAGGGCTTCGCTGGTGGTGATCAGGATGGCGGCGGCCAGGGGATCGTGTTCGGCCTGGGCCATCAGGTCGGCGGCGACCTGGTCGGCGCGGGCTCCCCCGTCGGCGATCACCAGCACTTCGCTCGGACCGGCCAGGGAATCGATGCCCACCTGGCCGTAGACGGCCTTCTTGGCCAGGGTCACCCAGAGATTGCCAGGCCCGCTGATCACATCCACCCGTGGGATCGACTCGGTGCCCCAGGCCAGGGCCGCGATCGCCTGGGCCCCGCCGACGCGGTACACCTCGCGCACCCCCGCCCGGTGGGCCGCGGCCAGCACGATCGGGCTGGGCTCCCCGCCAGGGCCCGGTGGGGTGACCATCACCACCCGCTCCACCCCGGCCACCAGCGCCGGGATCGCGTTCATCAGCACGGTGCTCGGATAGGCGGCCCGGCCCCCGGGCACGTAGAGCCCGGCGCGCTCCACGGGCCGCCAGCGGCGGCCCAGCCGTTCCCCATAGGGACCGTCGAGCGCCAGATCGGCGGGCTTCTGCGCCTGGTGGAAGGCCAGCACCCGCCCGTGGGCCAGGTCGAGGGCTTCCTGCAGGGGTGTTGCTGTGGTCCGCCAGGCCTCCGCGAGGCGCTCCTCGGGAATCCTCAGGGGATCGGGGCGGAATCCGTCGAAGCGCTCGCTCAGCTCCAGCAGGGCAGCGTCGCCGCCGCTGCGCACGGCCTCGAGAATTTCCCCCACCGTGGCCTCCTCCCGGGCCAGGCGGCCGCCGGCGGTGCGATGGGCGATGGCGGCCAACCGACTCCGCGCCGCTTCGGCGTCCCGCAGGCAGGGGATGGAGAGGGCGTGGGGCTCCTGGGGGGCGGTGGTGGGGCGGGAGGC
>JBIIND010000019.1:0-11135 GCA_044337665.1 Cyanobium sp. | reverse complement strand
AGGGGTCGGCCAGCTGCCGCTCCAGCACATCGAATGCCTGGCAAGTGGCCTCAAGACGGTCGCGCAGCAGGGCGGGATCCATGGTCAAGGGCGAAGGGCAGGGTCTGGATCCAGCAAAAAGCCGGATGCCCGAGGGCATCCGGCCGGGGACGCCATGGCTTGGGTTCAGGCCTGGGCGACGGCGTCAGACTTGTCAGGGGCCGCGGGCTTATCGGTGACAGCAGCTTTCTCGGTGGCGGCAGCCTTATCTGTGCCACCCATGCCGTACTTGCGCATGAAGCGATCGACGCGTCCCTCGGTGTCGAGAATCTTCTGGGTGCCTGTGTAGAAGGGGTGATTGCCACTCCACACATCGACGTGGATTTCCGGCTGGGTGGAGCCGGTGGTCATCACCAGCTCTCCATTGCAGATCACCTTGGCGTCCGGATACCAGGTGGGGTGGATGTTGGGCTTCGGCATGGGGTAAGGGGGGCGCGGAAGGGGGCGAAGCGTGGGTCAGCGCTTGGAGAACTGGGGCGCCTTGCGGGCTTTCTTGAGGCCGTACTTGCGGCGCTCCTTGGCGCGGGGATCCCGGCTGAGGTGGCCTTCCACCTTCAGCGGCTTGCGGTTGTCGGGAGAGAGATCGCACAGCGCGCGGGCCGCCCCCTGCTTGATGGCGTCCGCCTGGCCGGTGAGGCCGCCACCCCGCACGTTCACCAGCAGGTCGTACTGGGTTTCGAGTCCGAGGGTTTGCAGCGGGGCGCGCACCGCGGCGAGGTAGACGGGGTTGTAGTTGAGATAGTTGTCACCGGGACGGCCGTTGATGGTGACCCCGCCGGAGCCAGGGACGACACGTACCCGGGCGACCGCCGTCTTGCGACGGCCGGTTCCCCAGTAGACGACGCGGTTGGAGGAGCTGCTCATCGGAGGGCGGAGGCGGCGGGATCAAGGGCGAGGGGCTGGGGCTGCTGGGCGGCGTGGGGATGGTCCGGGCCGCGGTACACCTTCAGCTTGCGGAACAGTTGGCGGCCGAGGGTGTTATGGGGAAGCATGCCCTTGATCGCCTTCTCCACGATCCGCTCCGGCAGGCGGCTCTGCAGGTGGGCAAAGGTTTCGGTTTTCATCCCACCGGGACGGCCGGAGTGGCGGCGGTAGAGCTTCTGGGTCTCCTTGTTGCCGCTGACGCGTATCTTCTCGGCATTGATCACCACCACGAAATCACCGGTGTCGAGGTGGGGGGTGTACTGGGGCTTGTTCTTGCCGCGCAGCACGCGCGCCACCTCGGTGGCCAGGCGACCGAGGGTTTGATCGGCCGCATCCACCAGATACCACTGGCGATCGATCGATTCGGGGGAGGGCAGGGTTGTCTTGTTCATTGCGCCTGATCGGCAACCGGCGAGCCGGCTGGTGAAAGGCCCATCCGGCCGGGATCGGCGTGGACGGGACAGATGGTGTCTGGGGACGGCGGAGAAAGGGATTCCGGCACCCCAAGGGGAACCGTCACTCTCTTCCGACCATACATCCCGGCCCTATCGGGGCAGTTTGACGGTTTCGTCTGGGGGGTCAGAGGCTCCCAGCCGAAAACGGGGCATTGAATCATAGCAAGCCGACTGCGGGAAGATCTGCTCCCCATACCCCACCCGCAGCAGGCAGAGCCCCTGGGGAGGGGCCGCCTCCTTGATCTCCGCGCGGGCCCCCTCGCGCCAACGGCGGCGGAAGACCTCTGGTTCCAGGCGCCCCTCGCCCACGGCCACCAGCTGACCCATCAGCAGGCGCACCATGCCGTAGAGGAAACCGCTGGCCTGCAATTCCACGACCACCAGATCCCCCTGACGCTCCAGGCTGAGATCCTGCAGGGTGGTGACCGTGTGGGACCGGCGACTGCCGGCTCGCTGGAAGGCGGCGAAGTCGTGTTCGCCCCGCAGCTCCTGCAGCACGGCCTCCATCAGCCCCTCGTCGAGGCGCACCTGGTAACGGTGCCAGCTCCAGGGCGCCAGGAACAGGTTCGGGGTGCGGCCGTTGTAGAGGGTGTAGCGATAGCGCCGGTATCGGGCTGAGAAGCAGGCATGCCAATCGGGCGGCACTGCGCGGGCCGCCCGAACGCGGATCGATCCGGGCAGCCGGCCATTGAGGGCGTTCGGCCACCGCGGGGGCGGAATCGGCCCTGCGGCATCGAAGTGGACCACCTGACCCGACGCGTGCACTCCGGCATCGGTGCGGCCGGCGGCGAAGCTCGTGAGGGGTCGGGCGGGATCCACCCCCTCGATGGCCTCCTCCAGGGTCTGCTGCACGGTGGTAAGACCCCTGCGCTGGCGCTGCCAGCCGTGGAACGGGGCACCGTCGTACTGGAGGCAGAGAGCGATGCGCTGCCGGCCCTCCGGGGCGCTGTGGGCAGGGAGGGGGCTCAGACCAGTTCGATGATCGCCATTTCGGCGTTGTCACCCCGGCGGCGCACCGTGCGCACGATGCGGGTATAGCCGCCGTTGCGGTCGCCGTAGCGGCCCTCGGCCTTGTCGAAGAGGGTGTGCACCAGTTGCTTGTCGTAGA
Organism: Cyanobium sp.; assembly: GCA_044337665.1. Lineage (GTDB taxonomy): Bacteria > Cyanobacteriota > Cyanobacteriia > PCC-6307 > Cyanobiaceae > Cyanobium. Next base: position 8,609 of record JBIIND010000019.1, on the reverse strand, counting down.
TGTAGCCGAGGGCACGGCGGCGCGAGGCCAGGCTGCCATCCTTCGCCAGGGTGATCATGCGCTCGGCCTCATCCCGCAGGGCGCGGGCCCGGGCCTTGGTGGTGGTCACCCGACCCTCGCGGATCAACTGGGTGGTGAGGCCGCGCAGCAACGCCTTGCGTTGGTCGGCGGGGCGCCCCAGCAGGGGGACTCGGCACTGGTGTCGCATGGGTCGGGTACGTGACGGGGGCGTTGTTCGCGGAACGGTGGGGCCGGGTGGGGGCCTCAGACGCTGGTGCGGCTTTGGGGGAGGGAGATGCCGATGCGCTCGAGGGCCTCAATCACCTCATCGGCTGACTTGGAGCCGAAGTTCTTGATTTCCAGCAGATCCTCGTAGCTGAAGCCCATCAGGTCGGACACGGAGTTGACCTGGGCCCGCTTGAGGCAGTTGTAGGCCCGCACCGAGAGATTGAGCTCCTCAAGGGGGATCTGGGCCTCGGCGGAGGGCTCGGGCTCCAGGCCCGGCTCCTCGGCCATCGTGAGGCTTGCCAGGGGTTGGAACAGGGCGATCAGCTGGTTGGCCGCCTGGGCCATGGCGTCGTCGGGGGTGATGCTGCCGTAGGTCTCGATTTCCAGGCGCAGCCGCTCCCGCGCCGAGCCACCCTCGGCGACGGCCGTCTCGTCGACGCTGTAGTTGACCCGCTTGACGGGCATGAAGACCGCATCGATCTGGAGCAGGTCGATGGCGCTGGTCTCTTCGTTGTGACGGTCGACCGGCCGGTAGCCGACGCCGCGCTCCACATGGACTTCCATCTCCAGGGTGTTGCCTTCGGCGATGGTGGCGATCTGTCGCTCCCCGTCGATCACCTGCACCTGGGAGGAGAACTGCAGGTCGGCGGCGGTCACGGTGGCCGGGCCATTCACCACCAGGCGTCCGATCTCCAGTTCGCGGCTGCGGCTGACCACCGGGATCGACTTGCAATTGAGGAGGATGTCGAGCACGTCCTCCCGGACGCCGGGAACGGTGGCGTACTCATGGTTCACCCCCCCGATGCGCACGGCGGTGATGGCGCTGCCCTCAAGGCCGCCGATCAGCACGCGACGCAGGGCATTGCCGAGGGTGGTGGCCTGACCACGGTCCAGGGGGCCGATCACGAAGACCCCGGTCTGGGAACGGTCGTTGGCAACCTGATGTTCGACCCGGTCGATCTGGTATTGCAGCACGGTCTGTGGGGTGGAAAGGGGGTGGAAGAAACCGGGAGGGTCAGACGCGGCGGCGCTTGGCCCGACGGCAGCCGTTGTGGGGGAGGGGGGTGACGTCGCGGATCAGGGTGATCTCGAGGCCTGCCACCTGAAGGGCTCGGATGGCGGTCTCCCGTCCGGACCCAGGACCGCGCACCAGGACCTCGATCTGCCGCATGCCCTGCTCCAACGCCCGGCGGGCGGCTGCTTCAGCGGCAGTCTGGGCGGCGAAGGGGGTGCCCTTGCGGGCGCCCTTGAAGCCGCTGGCGCCAGCGGAGGACCAGCTGATCACTTCACCGGCGGTGTCGGTGATCGAAACGATGGTGTTGTTGAACGTGCTCTGGATGTGGGCAACGCCGTTGGGCACGTTGCGCTTGGCCTTCTTGGGGCCGGATTTCTTGACTGGCTTGGCCATGGCGGTGGGCCCTGGGGGAGCAGGGAGGTGATCGGAGGACTGGGGAAACCCCTGGTGACGCCGGTGTGGTGCCTGGAGGGAGGTGCCGGCGGCAGGGGGATGGAGGGGCAGGCCGGAGCCTGCCGGCGCTCACTTTTTCTTGCCGGCGACGGTTTTGCGGGCGCCGCGGCGGGTGCGGGCGTTGGTGCGGGTGCGTTGGCCACGCACCGGCAGACCGGCACGATGGCGCCGTCCCCGCAGACAGCCGATGTCCTGGAGGCGCTTGAGGGCCATGCCCTCCTCCCGCCGCAGGTCGCCTTCAAGGGTGAAGCCCTCGGCGGCACCGCGAAGTTTCTGCACGTCAGCGTCGCTGAGGTCCTTGACGCGGATGTCGGGGCTGACCCCGGTCTTGGCAAGGATCTTGCGGGCCCGGGTGAGCCCGATTCCATAAACGTAGGTGAGTGAAATCTCGACCCTCTTGTCGCGAGGGATGTCGACACCGGCGATCCGAGCCACAGTTAGGAAAACGATCAGGGGGCAAGGGGTGAGGCGGACCGGGATACGCCGGCAGTGCGGCGGCGGCCCGGAGCCTGGTCAGAACCATGGGCTCGCCCTTGGGCGAACCGGGGGCCGGGGCTGGATCAGCCCTGGCGCTGCTTGTGTTTGGGGTTGGTGCAGATCACCATCACCCGGCCGTGGCGACGGATCACCCGGCACTTGTCACACATTCTCTTGACTGAGGCGCGCACCTTCATGGGTTGGGTGCTCTCGGCACGGACAAACAAACAAGTTATCACAAGGCACGACCACCTCCCCTGCTTGGGGGTTCATGCCATCAGCGCTTCGATCCGGGCGCCGATCGCCTCGATCGTGCCGGAGGCGTCCACGGGCTTCAGCACCCCCAGGTGGCTGTAGTGCTCAATCAGCGGGGCCGTCTGATCCCTGTAGACCTCCAGGCGGTGGCGGATCACCCCTTCGTTGTCGTCGCTGCGGCCGCGGGCCAGGAGTCGCTGCAGGAGGATGGCGTCGTCGAGCTCCATCAGCACCACCAGCTCGATTCCCTGGCCCAGGCCAGTGAGCAGGCTGTCGAGCGATTCGGCCTGGGCCAGGTTGCGGGGAAATCCATCGAGCAACCAGCCGCCCCCGTGGTCCTCCAGCCGGCTGCGCACGATCGCCAGCACCAGGGCGTCGCTCACCAGTTCGCCACGGGCCATCACCGCTTCGGCCTCCCGGCCCAGGTCACTGCCGGCCTGAACCTCGGCCCGCAGAAGGTCACCGGTTGAGAGGTGCAGCAGATGGTGGGATTCAGCCAGCCGCTGGGCCTGGGTGCCTTTGCCGGCGCCAGGCGGGCCAAGGAACAGGATGCGTTGCTTCATGGCGGGAAAGGTTGGCGAAAAAAGGGGATCCCGGGACTACTGGCGGACCATGCCTTCGTAGCGTTGCGAGATCACGTAGGTCTGGACCTGCTTGGCGGTGTCGATCGCCACACCCACCAGAATCAGCAAAGAGGTGGCGCCGAGGCCCTGGAAGGTGCGCACCTGGGTGGCACCCTCCACCGCTGAGGGAATGATGGCGACGGCGCCCAGGAAGATGCCCCCCAGCAGGGTGAGGCGATTCTGAACGCCGGTGATGTAGTTGGCCGTGGCGGAACCGGGGCGTACGCCGGGGATCGCCACACCGCTGCGCTTGAGGTTGGTGGCGATGTCCAGGGGGTTGACGGTGAGGGAGGCGTAGAAGAAGCCGAACCCGCAGATCAGCAGGAAGTAGACCAGCGCGTACAACCACGGCAGGCTGCTGTTCGGGCTGAGGTAGCCGGCCACCTGCACCAGCCAGGGGCTCTTGGTGAGGTTGGCGATCGTGAGGGGCAGGAAGACCACCGCGGAGGCGAAAATGATGGGCATCACGCCGCCGGCGTTGAGTTTCAGCGGCAGGTAGCTCTGTCGGGCCGCGAGCATCCCGGCGCCACCGGCCTGGCGCTTGGCGCTGACGATCGGGATGCGGCGGTTTCCCTCCTGCACGAAGACGATCCCCACGATCGTCACCAGAAACACCAGCACCAGGATCACGATGCCCCCCACGGTCGCCCGGTCGCCGCTCTGGGCCAGCTCAATCGTCGAGCCCAGAGCTTTCGGCAGGGTCGCGACGATGTTCAGGAAGATCACCAGGGACGCCCCCTGGCCGATGCCCCGCTCGGAGATCACCTCCGAGATCCACATCACCACCATGGAGCCGGCCACCAGGGCCAGGCTCGTCTGTAGGACAAACTGCCAGTCCGGGACGTCGGCGAGCTTGTACTGGCGCAGGATCAGGGAGAAGACGACGCTCTGCAGGATGCCCCAGCCCAGCGCCACATAGCGGGTGATCTGGGCAATGCGGCGGCGCCCCGCCTCGCCCTCGTTCTTCTGCAGATCCTCCAGCTGGGGCAGGGCCGCCGTGAGCAGCTGGATGATGATCGAGGCGTTGATGAAGGGAAGGATGCCGAGGGCGAACACGCCCAGGGTGGAGAGGCCGCCCCCGGTGAAGATGTCGAGGAAGCCAAGCAACTGGCCGCCCTGGCGCAGGAACCCTTGGAAGGCAACCTTGTCGATGCCGGGAACCGGCACGTAGATCCCCAACCGCACCAGGAGCAGCAGGCCCAGGGTTGTCAGAACCCGGTCCCTCAGGCCCTTGGCCTGGAACACCTGGCTGACGATTTCAGCGGCGCTTGGGTTGCGCCCCCGGCTGACGACCATGGCGGAACGGGGTGGGGGAGGACAGGGATGGGAAGAGCCGTCCCCCCCCGCCGGCTGGCAAGGGGGGACGGCTCCGAACTTAGGGGCTGGAGGGCACCGCCGATCAGCCGATGATTTCGCAGCTGCCGCCGGCGGCCTCAATCTTTTCCCGGGCCGTGGCGGAGAAGGCGGCAGCCTGAACCGTGAGCTTCACCTTCAGGTCGCCATGGCCGAGCACCTTCAGCGGGTGGCGGCTGCTGGTCAGCACCCCCCCCTGAACCAAGGAATCGAGGTTGACGGTGCTGCCGCTCTTGCATTCGCCCAGGGCGGCGACATTCACGATCGTGAACTCGCGCGGGTTGACCAGGGGGAAGTGCTTCAGCTTGGGAACCCGGCGGTAGAGGGGCATCTGGCCACCCTCGAAGCCGGGGCGGGTGGGACGGCCCGAACGGGACTTCTGGCCGCGCATGCCGAAGCCGCAGCTGGCACCCTGGCCGGCGGCGATGCCACGGCCCTTGCGGGTCTTGCGGCGACGGGCGCCGGGGTTGGCCTTGAGCGATTGCAGGTTGGGTGTCATCGGGAGCTTCAGGAGTAGATCTGCTCGAGGGGGATGCCGCGCTCCTTGGCGGTCTCCTTGTGGGTGCGCAGGGCCTTGAGAGCCACCATGGCGGCACGGGCGTTGTTCAGGGGGGTCTTGGAGCCCAGACGCTTGGCCAGAACATTCTTGATCCCGGCGAGCTCCAGCACCGTGCGGATCGAGCCGCCGGCGATCACGCCGGTGCCCGGGGCGGCGGGGCGGATCAGCACACTGGCGGCGCCGTCCCGGCCGCGGCTGTCGGTGGGAACCGAGCTGTGACGGGTGAGGGGCACCTTCACGAGATGCTTCTTGCCATCGGCCACGCCCTTGCGGACCGCACCGATCACGTCGCCGGCCTTGCCGACGCCCACTCCCACCTGGCCACGCTCGTTGCCCACCACGACGATGGCGCGGAAGCTCATCTTCTTGCCCCCCTTCACGGTCTTGGAGACGCGGCGGATCTGCACCACCCGCTCCTGCCATTCGGAGTCTTTCTCCTGGCCGCGGCGGTCGCCGCCCCGCCGGCCGCCGCCCCCACCGCCGCCACGGCGTTCGCCCTTGCCCTCGCCGCGTCCGCCACGGCGTTCCTGCTGCCCTTCCGCCGCCGGGGGCACGTCGGCCGCTGCCGGGATGTCGCTGGTCTGGAGCTGATCGTTGGATTCGGTCATGGTGAGGGCAGGATCAGAACTGAAGGCCCGCTTCCCGGGCGGCATCGGCGAGGGCCTTGACCCGACCGTGGTACAGGTTGCCGCCCCGATCGAAGACCACCTGCTGGATGCCCTTGGCCAGGGCCCGCTTGGCGACGAGCTGACCGACGGCAGTGGAGGCGTCACAGTTGGCTCCGGAGTCGAGGCCGCTGCGCAGATCCTTATCGAGGCTGGACGCGGCGACCAGGGTGTTCTGGGCGGCGTCGTCGATGACCTGGGCGTAGATGTGGTTGTTGGAGCGGAACACCGACAACCTGGGGCGGTCGGAGGTGCCGCTGAGATGGCGACGCAGGCGCCGGTGGCGCTTCTGGGTCTGCAGTTTGCGGGAGAGGGAAGACATGGGAGTACTCGGGGATGTCGCTCAGGCAGGCCTCACTTCTTGCCGGTCTTGCCGGCCTTGCGCAGGATCCGTTCGCCTTCGTATTTAATGCCCTTGCCCTTGTAGGGCTCGGGCGGGCGGATGGCGCGCACCTTGGCGGCTTCGTTGCCGACCAATTCCTTGTCGGGGCCGGAGACCAGCACCGTGGTGTTGTTCTCGACGGCGAAGGTTACGCCGGCGGGGGGCTCCATCTCCACCGGATGGCTGTAGCCAGCGCTGACCACAAGTTTTGTGCCCTGCAGGGAGGCGCGGTAGCCCACCCCAACGATCTCGAGCTTGCGCACGAAACCCTGGCTGACGCCTTCAACCATGTTGGCCACAAGGGTGCGGCAGAGGCCGTGACGCTCGCGGGAGCGGCGGCTGGGGCCGGTGGGGCTGACCACCAGGGTTGTGCCCTCCTGGACGATGGCGATTCCGTCGGGGAGGGTGCGGCTGAGTTCGCCCTTGGGCCCCTTCACGGTGACCGTGAGGCCTTGCAGGTTCACGTCCACCTTGTCGGGAACGGGAATCGGAGCCTTGCCGATGCGTGACATTGTCGGGTCCTCCGGGGATCAGTAGATGTAACAGAGCACTTCGCCGCCCACGCCCTGGCGTCGGGCATCGCGGTCGCTCATCACCCCCTTGGAGGTGGAGATGATCGCCACGCCGAGTCCGCCGAGCACCTTCGGCAGCTGGCGGGTGTTTTTGTAGATGCGCAGGCCGGGGCGACTGACGCGCTGAACGCGTCGGATCGTGGGTTGGCGATGCTTGCCGCTGTACTTGAGCTCAAGCACCAGCTGCGTCTGGATGCCCTCACCCTCTTCGCTGATGGCGGCGATGAATCCCTCCTGTTGCAGCACGCTGGCGATGCTGCGGGACATCCGCGAAGCGGGGATGCGGGTGCTCTCGTGGCGCTTCTCACTCGCATTGCGGATGCGGGTGAGCATGTCGGAAATTGGGTCGTGGTTGGCCATGGTCGTATCCGGGAGAGGGCTCAGTTGCTGCGGAATGGCATCCCCATTTCGCGGAGGAGGGCCCGGCCCTCTTCGTCGTTACGGGCGGTGGTCACGATCGTCACGTCCATGCCCCGGATGGCGTCGATCTTGTCGAAGGAGATTTCGGGAAAGATGATCTGCTCCCGGATCCCCAGGGTGTAGTTGCCGCGGCCATCAAAGCTTTTGGGGCTGACGCCACGAAAGTCGCGGATGCGGGGAAGGGCCAGGTTGATCAGGCGCTCCAGGAAGGCATACATCCGCTCTCCCCGCAGGGTGACGGCAACGCCGATCGGCATGCCTTGACGGATCTTGAAGCCGGCGATGGCCTTCTTGGCGCGGGTCACGACGACCTTCTGGCCGGTGATCTGAGCCAGTTCGGCGATCGATGCTTCCAGGGCCTTGGCATTCTGGGCCGCCTCACCGAGTCCCCGGTTGACGGTGACCTTAACCACCTTGGGGACTTCGTGGATGTTGGAGAGGTTGAGATCCTTCAGCAATTTCGGCTGGATCGTCTCCCGGTAGCGCTGTTTCAGTGACATGGCGGAGGGGGGGGAGCTGCACTTCTGGACGTCGTCAGAAGGCCTGCGGCGGAATGGATGGGATGGGGACGGATGGGGCTCAGTCGAGCAGTTCGCCTGTTTTCTTGAGCCGCCGCTTCTTGCTGCCGTCCTTGTCGACGAAACACTCGACGCGGCTGGCAACCTTGGCGGTGGTGGAGTAGACCATCACGTTCGAGGCGTGCAGGGAAGCCTCCTCGGTAACGATGCGGCCGCTTTCACCCTCCTGGGTGGGCTTGACGTGGCGGGTGCGCAGGTTGATGCCTTGCACCACGACACGGTTCTCGTAGGGCAAGGTGCGCAGAACCTCGCCGGTCTTGCCCTTGTCCTTGCCGGTGATCACCTGGACGGTATCCCCCTTGCGGATGCGCATCTTGATGCGCTCGGGAGCCTTGGCCTTGGGGGTGGCGGTGGCCATCTCAGATCACCTCCGGTGCGAGGGAAACGATCTTGGTGAAGTTTCTTTCCCGCAACTCACGGGCGACGGGGCCGAAGACCCGGGTGCCCTTGGGGTTGTTGTCGGCACCAAGGATGACGGCAGCGTTGTCATCGAAGCGGATCGAATTACCCGTTTCGCGACGCAGGGTGGCGCGGGTGCGCACCACCACGGCCTTGACCACGTCCGACTTCTTCACGCCCATGTTGGGCATGGCGTCCTTGACGGCAGCCACGATCACATCGCCCACATGGGCGTAGCGACGGTTGGTACCCAGCACACGGATGCACTGGATGCGCTTGGCGCCGCTGTTGTCAGCGACGGTGAGGAAAGTTTCCTGCTGAATCATCGGGGGGTCCTCAGGTGCGGGCGGTGCTGAGCACCTCGGCCACGGTCCAGCGTTTGGTGCGGCTCAGGGGGCGGGTCTCGGTGATGCGAACCCGGTCGCCCACTTTGCAGCGGTTCGCTTCGTCGTGGGCTTTGTAGCGGGTGGTGCGGCTGACGGTCTTCTGATAGATGGGATGGGGGAAGCGGTTTTCCACCGCCACCACCACTGTTTTTTCCATCTTGTCGCTGACGACGGTGCCGACCCTTTCCTTGAGTGCCATGGGGTTCTCGGGGGGGTTCAGGAGGCGGTGGAGAGCTGGCGCTCG
>JBIIND010000307.1:0-2989 GCA_044337665.1 Cyanobium sp. | reverse complement strand
GGTGGCGGACGAAATGCCGGAGGAGGTGGTGCAGGTGCTGATGGAGGGGCTGGAGGTGGAGCCGGAGGACCTGTACCGGATCAACGGCCCCCTCGGCCTTGACGACCTGATGAGCCTGCTGGCGATCCCCCTGCCCCAGCTCAAGGACCCCCGCTGGAAGGGACGCACGGTGCCGGTCCTGGCACGGGCCCAGCGGAGCCTGCTGGAGGACGGCTCGATCAAGGAGGAGGAGTTCGAGAGCATCTTCCGGGTGCTGCGCCGGGGGGACGTGCTGCTGCACCACCCCTACGACCTGTTCTCCACCTCGGTGGAGGAGTTCCTGAACCAGGCCGCCGATGATTCGGCGGTGCTGGCGATCAAGATGACGCTCTATCGCACCTCCAAGGATTCACCCGTGGTGGGGGCCCTGATCCGGGCCTCGGAAAACGGCAAGCAGGTGATGGCCCTGGTGGAGCTGAAAGCCCGCTTCGACGAGGACAACAACATCCAGTGGGCGCGCCAGCTGGAGCGCTCCGGCGTGCATGTGGTCTACGGCGTTCTCGGTCTCAAGACCCACACCAAGGTGGCCCTGGTGGTGCGCCGCGAGAAGGGCAAGCTGCGCAGCTACGCGCACATCGGCACCGGCAACTACAACTCGCGCACCTCCAATCTCTACACCGACCTCGGCCTGCTCACCGCCCGGGAGGAATTTGGCCAGGACCTGGTGGAACTGTTCAACTACCTCACCGGTTTCTCCAAACAGCAGAGCTTCCGCAAACTGCTGGTGGCGCCAGTCACGCTGCGCCGTGGCATGGAGGCGCTGATCCGGCGCGAGATCGACCACGCCAAGGCCGGTCGCACGGCTCACATCCGGGCGAAGATGAACGCGATGGTGGATCCGGCGATCATCTCCCTGCTCTACGAGGCATCCCAGGCGGGAGTGAAGATCGAACTGGTGATCCGCGGCATGTGTTCGCTGCGGCCGGGGCTGGAGGGGGTGAGCGAAAACATCGTGGTTTTCAGCGTGATCGGGCGCTTCCTGGAGCACTCGCGCCTGTTCTGGTTCGCCAACGGCGGCGAGCCGGAGCTGTTCCTCGGCAGCGCGGATTGGATGCCGCGCAACCTCGATCGCCGCGTCGAAGCGGTGGCGCCGGTGGAGGACGGCAAACTGCGACGGCAGCTGGAGGCGCTGATACAGCTCTACCTCGATGACACCACGGCGTGGGTGATGCACAGTGATGGTCAGTTCAGCCAGCGGCAACCCGAGGGGGAACAGTATTCGGCTCAGGCCGTGCTGATGGAACGCTGGCGGGGGGGACTCTCGCCCGAAGCCACGATGGCGTCCGGCCCAGGGTAACCACCACAACAAAAGCGAATATTCAGGACTGGCAATACAGGAAATCTTCGGTTTCCTCACGGTCACCGGCCCGCATCAGTGCTACATTCCGGCCAAATTCATTCGGAGGCCTGGGGTGATGGGGACACCTCTGCATTCCGCTCCCCCCGGTTCGGGCCCTGTGGCCCGTTCCGCCCGGGAGCCTGCGCTCACCCGAGCGTCCACGTCACTGTCATCACTCCAGCGGGCCGCGGCCCGGAACACCGGTCGCATCAGCGCCGACTCGATCGGCTGGTACCTGAGCACCATCGGCCGCGTGCCCTTGCTCACGCCGGCGGAGGAGATCGAGCTGGCCCACCATGTCCAGATCGGCAAGGGCCTGCTGGAGATACCTGTGGAGGAACGCACTCCCAAGCAGAATCGCCAGATCCGCATGGGCCAACGGGCCCGCGATCGGATGATGGCGGCCAATCTGCGCCTGGTGGTGAGCGTTGCCAAGAAGTATCAGAACCAGGGGCTGGAACTTCTGGATCTGGTGCAGGAGGGAGCGATCGGCCTGGAGCGCGCCGTCGACAAGTTCGATCCGGCGATGGGCTACAAGTTTTCCACCTATGCCTATTGGTGGATCCGCCAGGGCATGACGCGCGCGATCGACAACAGCGCCCGCACCATCCGGCTGCCGATCCACATCAGCGAGAAACTCTCGAAGATGCGGCGGGTCAGTCGGGAGCTCTCCCATCGGCTGGGGCGGCAACCGAACCGGCTCGAACTCGCCCACGCCCTCGGCATGATCCCCGAGGAGCTGGAGGAACTGATCTCCCAGAGCGCTCCCTGCGCCTCCCTCGATGCCCATGCCCGTGGCGAAGAGGACCGCAGCACCCTGGGTGAGCTGATCGCCGATCCGGCAAGCGGCGAGCACTTCGACTCCATGGACCGGCACCTGCAGAAGGAGCACCTCGGCACCTGGCTGTCCCAGCTCAACGAGCGGGAGCAGAAGATCCTGAAGCTGCGGTTCGGCCTGGAGGGCAGCGAGCCGTTGACACTCGCGGAGATCGGGCGCCAGATCAACGTTTCGCGCGAGCGGGTTCGCCAGCTGGAGGCCAAGGCGATCATGAAGCTGCGGCTGATGAGCAACCTGCACCAGGCCGCCTGAGCGTGCCCCCGGTGTTCCTTCCCGCTTGATCCCCCAGCTCCTTGGCATCGCCGCCGTTGTCGGTTGGCTCGGCTGCCTCAGTGCCGCCGCGCTGGCGGTGCGAAGCCGCTGGCCGCTGCAGCGGGAGTGGAGCCGCAAGGTGGTGCACATCGGTGCGGGGTTGGTGCTGCCGATCGCCTGGGGCTTCGACATCAGCCCCTGGGTCGCCATCCCCTGCGCCGCCGTGGTGACGCTGCTGGCCCTGCTCAACCACCGGCGGCGAATCCTGCCGGCGGTGGAGGACATCGACCGTCCCAGCTACGGCACCGTCGCCTACGGCGCCTCGATCACCCTTCTTCTCTGGCTGGGCTGGCCTGCCCACGCGGCGGCCGTGTGCGCGGGGGTGTTGGTGATGGCGTTGGGGGACGGTCTGGCCGGGCTGCTGGGCCCGATCCGGGAGAGCCCCAGCTGGATGGTGCTGGGCCAGCGGCGCTCCCTGCTGGGGACGGCCGTGATGGCGAGCGCGAGCCTGGCGACCCTGG
>JBIIND010000305.1:0-2997 GCA_044337665.1 Cyanobium sp. | reverse complement strand
GCCCAGACCACCGGAGAGGGAGCCGGTGGACTGCTCGACGATGCCCAGCACGATCGTCACCTCGCCGGGGCTGGCGGGCTCCGGCTTGAGGGTCACCTTCACATCGCTGAACAGGCCCGTGCCGTACAGGCGTTTGAGGTCCTCCTCCAGGCTGCGGCGGTTGAAGATCTGGCCGGATTTGAGGGAGATCTCGCGGGTGATCACCCAGGGCTTCGTCTTGCCCCTGATCGGCTGGCCCTTGTCGTTGGTGGCCGATCCGTCCTTGGTGAGGAACTGCACCTCCACCCCGGCCACGGTGCCCTGGCGCACCGCCAGCTGCACCTCCCCCTCCGGACTGATGCGGGTGGGACCGCTGACGCGGGCCAGGGAATAGCCCTGGTCCGCGTACCACTTCTGCAGCTCCTCCATGCGGGTCTGGAGGGTGCGCAGGTTGAGGGTGCGGCCGATGTCACCGGCGAAGGTGTCCTGCACCACCTGGGCGGGCACCTTCGCCTCCGGGGGGTCGAGGCTCACCTTGGTGAGCACGGGGTTGGGGGTGGCGGTGACGATCAGGCGCACCCCCAGGGGCCCGTCCTGGGGGGCCATGCGCACGTCGGAGAACCAGCCGGTGGCGTAGATCGCCGCCAGGTCGGTCTTGAGTTCGCTGCGGGTCACCTCCGTGCCGGGGGTGACCGTCATCGCGTCGTAGACGATCTGCTCGAGGCGCGGCTGCTCGGGATGGCCGGCCAGCCCTTCGACCACGATCTCACTGATCAGCACCCGCGGTTCCTGGTTGTCGGCCTTCGGGGTGGCCGGCTCCCCGGCCGGAAGCCCGGGGCCGGGGCGGGCCGGGGCGTCGCCGGGCAGGTTGGCGGGGGGTTGGGCCGGTGCGGTCCCGGGGATGTCGCCGAGGGGGGCGAAGGGATCGGTGGCGGGCGCGGGGGCCTGGGTCGGCGCGGGCTCCGCGGTGGGGTTGGGTGTCGGTGTCGGTGTCGGCGTCGGGGCGGGCTTGGAGGCGGGGGCCTGGGCCACATCGGGGGGGGGCGTTCCAGCCCGGACCGGGGCGCCGCCAAGCAGCATCAGGGCCAGAAGCGGCGCACCCGCGGCCAGGCCAGGCAGGACGGCAGGTCGGGGGAAGGTCGGCCTGCGGAGGCGAGCGCCGGGCATGGGGGGTCAGCGGAGCGGCTGGGCCGCACATCGACGCAGACGTTACCGGCAGGAACGCGGTTCGGGACAGACCCCTTGGACCCGTTTGAGGACCTCCCCGTAGGCCTCGGTCACACCGCCCAGGTCCTGGCGAAAGCGGTCCTTGTCGAGAATGCGGTCGGCGGCGTCGGCCGTGGCCTGATCCCACAACCGGCAGGTGTCCGGGCTGATCTCATCGGCCACCACCAGCTCACCGTCCGCCGTGAAGCCCAGCTCGATCTTGAAATCCACCAGCTCCAGCCCCACCGAAGCGAACAGCTCCCGCAGCTCCCGGTTCACCCGCAGCGCCAGCTCCCCGAGGCGCAGGCGCTGCTCCGGGCTGAGCAGGGCCAGGCGCTCGAGCCGGGCTTCGCTCAGCAGCGGATCCCCAAGGGCGTCGTCCTTGTAGTACAGGTCGAGCAGGGGTGGATCCAGCGGGGTGCCCGCCGCGATCGGCATCTGGCGGCAGAGGGAACCGGCGGCCACGTTGCGGACCACCACCTCCACCGGCACGATCCGCACCGCCCGCGCCAGCATCCAGTGCTCCCCATCGATCCCGAGGTAGTGGGTGGGAACCCCCCGGCGGGCGAGGTGCTCGAACAGCAGGGCGGAGATGCGGCAGTTGAGCGCACCCTTGCCCGCCAGCTGGGCCTTCTTGACGGCGTTGAAGGCCGTGGCGTCGTCCTTGAACTCCACCGCCACCCTGTCCTGCCGATCGGTGGCGTGCACCCGTTTGGCCTTGCCCTCGTAAAGAAGCGGGCCCAGGCGGTAGGCGGTCATGGCGACGGGGAGGAGGACGGAGAGGAGGACGGGGGGGATGGGCTTGGCTCGGGGCTGTGACCCCCAGGCCCGCGGGGCGAGCGGAGCTGGCGCTCCAGCAGGCGGGTGCGGGCCGCCGCGGTGGGGTCCCGCCGCCGCAGCCGCCATTCACCGTAGACATCATCGAGGCGGCCGCTGAGCCGCAGGCGGCGCTCGATCGCCCGGGCGGTGGGGGGATCCAGATCGATCTGCTCGTCCAGGATCTCGGTCACCAGGCTCCAGGCCCCGGCGGCGGCGGCCTGCTCCAGGGCCGTCTCCAGCAGCCCCTCCCGCTCGCTGGCGGGGAGGGCATCCAACAGCCGCACCGCCCGCTGCCGCTGCTCCGCCCCGGCGGCGCCGCTCTGGCGCGACGCCAGCAGCAGGGCCGCGGCGGCCTGCCGCAGCCCACGCCCCTCCAGGTGGTCGGCCAGCAGCTGGACCGCCGGCCGGCTGAGCACCGTGCCGTCGTCCCGTCGCCCGATCGGCAGCAGCAGGCCCTGGAGACTGCCCGGGTCGGAGGCGCTGAGGCGCTCCAGGGCCAGGGCGGCGCGGCGGTGGTCGAGGGCCGCCGTGGCGGCCCGCCACTGCAGCAGCAGCCACTGAACCCTCCCAGCCCCGGGCCCTGGCCCGTAGCGACCGAGCACCTCCAGGGCGGCCTGGGGCGCCTGGCAGCTGAGCAGCACGTCGGCGTTCGCCAGCACCACCGGCAGGGGCTGGGGGGCGGGATGGATCGCCAGCAACCGCTCCCGCAGCCGGCCCAGCCGCAGCCGGTCGTCCTCCGCCAGGGTGCGGCGACAGAGCGCGTCCAGCGCCCCCAGGTCGGCGGTCGCGAGCCGGGCGGCGAATTCCTTCTCCCCGAGCGGGAGCGGTGGCGCAGGGCCGGTGGCGGGGGGCGTGGCAGGTGCTGGAGCTGGAGCTGGAGCCGGGGCTAAAACCGGGGCCGCTTGAACCGGTGCGTGCAGGGCAAAGGCCGCCGCCAGAGCCAGCCCCATCCAGGCCAGGGGCCGCGGGTTCAGGATCGGGGGCGCCATGGCG
>JBIIND010000304.1:0-2998 GCA_044337665.1 Cyanobium sp. | reverse complement strand
CCGGCACCAACGCCATCGCCCACACCCTCGCCGACCTGAGCGCCAAGGGCACGATCACGATCATCGGCGGCGGTGATTCCGTGGCGGCCGTGGAGAAGGTGGGCGTGGCCGAGAAGATGAGCCACATCTCCACCGGTGGCGGCGCCAGCCTGGAGCTGCTGGAGGGCAAGGTGCTGCCCGGCGTCGCCGCCCTCGACGAGGCCTGAATCAGACCTCGCCGCCGGGTCCCGGCCCCCCGGGACCCCCGCGGCGTTCCCGTTCCTCGGGCATGGGGATCCCGTTGCGCTCGAACAGGGCGCGCACGGCCCCTCTGTGCTTCTGATGCTGCTGCCACAGCGCGCTGCGCTCCTCCCGCTGGCAGGCGCGCAGCGCCTCCAGGGTGGTGGCGGCGGTCACACAGCGCTCCCCCCGCTGCACGATCGTGACGCGGCTGCGGTGGTCCTGCAGCACCTGCTGCCGGAGGACGGGGAAGATCTTCTGCCACTGGGCCGGGCTGGGCCGGCCGCGCACAGGGGGGTCGGCCACCGGCGGGGCCGCGGCCGCAGCGGTGACGCTCAGGGCAAGGGCGAAGGCGAGGGCCGCGCTGGCGCGAA
The DNA here is from genome assembly GCA_044337665.1 of Cyanobium sp. Classification (GTDB taxonomy): domain Bacteria; phylum Cyanobacteriota; class Cyanobacteriia; order PCC-6307; family Cyanobiaceae; genus Cyanobium. The sequence goes on along the minus strand of JBIIND010000304.1, from coordinate 2,405 downwards.
CGAGCCGGGGTGGGGACATGGGAAGGACGTTCAGGGTTCGAGGGCGCGGCGATCCGCCACCACCCGCACCCGCTTGGAGGCGGTCACCACCCCGCGGGGATGGACCAGCAGCACCGCCCAGGTCTGGGAGCCGGGGCTCAGGGGCGCCTGGACCGTCTTGAACAGACCACCGGCGTTCAGGCCGGTCAGATCGATCGTCGGGCTTTCCATCGCCGCCACCTGCTCGGGGGTGAGGGCGATGAGGCCCCCCGCGGGGATCGCGCCGTCGAGGGGATCGTCGAAGATCACATCCACGTCGTAGCGCTGGCCGGTGAGCACCGCGTCGGGAATCAGCAGGCTGACGGATGGGGCCTGTTCACCGCTGCGCAGGATCGATTGCTCCCGCAGCACCGTCTGGCCGTTGAAGCGGCCGGCCTCGCTCTGCAACACCAGCAGCTGCTCCGCGTCGAGGCGGAAGGTGGTGGGCCCCTGCAGACGGGTGCCGCTCACCGTCAGGCTGACCGTGGGCTGGCCGGCGCGGCCCGGCGCGGCGGGGCTGACCCGCCAGCGCAGGTCGGGGAACTGGGCCCGCAGCAGGCGTCGCCGGGTCTGGAGGTCCGCGGGGTCGAAGCCCGGGCCCGACTGCAGCAGGGCGGAGAGGGCCGTGTCACCCTCGGCATTGAGGGCCGCCTCCAGGGCCTGCAGCTGGGCCGGCGTGGGGTTGGCGGCCCGGGCCGGGAGAAGACCACCGAACAGCAAGGCGCCCAGCAATACGGCGATGAGCGGGCGGGGCGGGGCCATCGGCAAGGGCGGCGGGGAAGGGACAGGCTTTTAAGTTAGGCGCGCCGCCTCCCGCCGCCACCCCGAATCGCCCATGCCGACGCTTCTGATCGCCGCGAGCGGCACGGGCGGGCACCTGTTCCCCGCACTGGCGGTCGCCGAAGCCCTGCCGCCGGACTGGCGGGTGCAGTGGCTTGGGGTGCCGGACCGCCTGGAGCGGCAGCTGGTGCCCAGCCTCTACCCCATGCATTTCGTGCGGGCGGGCGGGCTGCAGGGCCGGGGCCTGCGCAAGCTCTGGAACCTCCTGCAACTCCTGGCCGCCTGCCGCGTGGTGCGCGGACTGATCCGGCGGGAGGGGGTCACGGCGGTGTTCAGCAGCGGCGGATACATCGCCGCCCCGGCGATCCTGGCCGCCCGCTGGAGCGGCGTGCCCGTGGTGCTGCATGAGAGCAACGCCGTTCCTGGCAAGGTCACACGCCTGCTGGGGCGCTGGTGCACCCATGTGGCGGTGGGGCTGCCCGAGGCGGCGGAGCGGCTGCCGCGCTGCCGCCCCCTGGTGACCGGCACCCCCGTGCGCCGCGCCTTCCTCACCCCGGCGCCCCTGCCCACCTGGGTGCCGGAGGGGACGGGCCCGCTGCTGGTGGTGATGGGCGGCAGCCAGGGGGCCGTGGGTCTGAACCGGATGGTGCGCCCCCTGATCCCCCGGCTGGTGGCCGCCGGCTGCCGCGTGGTGCATCTCACCGGCAGCAACGATCCGGACGCCGGCCAGCCGACACCCCCCCAGGTGGTGGAACGCCCGTTCAGCGATGAGCTGCCCGGCCTGCTGCAGAACGCCGACCTGGCGATCAGCCGCGCCGGTGCCGGCAGCCTCAGCGAGCTGGCGGTCTGCGGCACACCGACGATCCTGGTGCCCTTCCCGGCGGCCGCCGACCGCCACCAGGACGCGAACGCCACCGCCGCCGCCGCCCTCGGCGCCGCCCTGGTCGTGTGGCAGCACGCACCGGAGGAAAGCGCCCTGGGGGAGGCGATCTGGCGGCTGCTCGGCCCCCGGCTGCGGGGCGCCGCGCCGGCGGACGACCCGCTCCTGACCCTGCGCCAGGGCATGGAACAGCTCGCGGTGCGGGACGCGGATCGGCGGCTGGCGGACCTGGTCACGGGCTGCGCCAGGACCAGGGCCTGAGGCGTACCCGGCCGTCAGCGCAGGGCCACCTCCCGACCCAGCGCCGCCGCCAGGCGGCGGTTGCCCGGGCGGCCCTGCAGGCCGATCCGCAACCAGCGCTCCCCCAGCCCCGGGAACGAGCGGCAATCGCGCACCAGCACCCGATGCCGCCGTTCCAGGGCGATCCGCAGCGGCTCCAGCGACCCGTCGCCGCGCACCAGCAGGAAATTGGCGGCCGATGGCAGGGGGCGCAGGCCCGGGATCGCGGCGATCCGCGGCGCCAGCCAGGCCCCCTCCCGCGCCGTCCAGCCCCGCACCCGCGCCTGCCAGCGCGCGAAGGCGCCGCCATCGGCCAGCAGGCTCACCCCGGCCAGGGCCGCCAGGCCATTCACCGGCCAGGGATCCCGCCAGGCGCTCCAGCGCGCCAGCCGCTCCGGTGCCGCCAGGGCGTAGCCCAGGCGCAGGCCGGCGATGGCGCACAGCTTGG
>JBIIND010000303.1:0-3000 GCA_044337665.1 Cyanobium sp. | reverse complement strand
CGCATCGCCAAGGACTGTGCCGCGGCGGCGGTTCTGGTGGCGGCCCTCTCCTCCATGGTGATCGCCCTGCTGCTGCTGCTTCCGCCCCTGATTGAAAAGCTCGGCCCCTGAGCCGCGCCGGCCGTTTCCCATGCTCCTCGTTCTCGACAACTACGACAGCTTCACCTTCAACCTGGTCCAGTACCTGGGCGAGCTGGCGGCCGAGCATCCCCTGGCGGCGGATGTGCGGGTGGTGCGCAACGACACCCTCACCCTGGCTGAGATCCGGGCGCTGGCACCGGCGGCGATCCTGATCTCCCCCGGTCCCGGGGATCCCGACCAGGCCGGTGTCTGCCAGGAGGTGCTGCGGGAGATGGGGGCGGAGGTGCCGATCCTGGGGGTGTGCCTGGGACACCAGTGCCTGGCCCAGGTGTTCGGCGGCCGGGTGGTGCGGGCGCGGGAACTGATGCACGGCAAGACCTCGCCGGTGCACCACAGCGGCCAGGGGGTGTTCGAAGGCTTGCCCGAGCCGCTCACGGCCACCCGTTACCACAGCCTGATCGCCGAGCGGGAGAGCCTGCCCGACTGCCTGGAGGTGACCGCCTGGCTGGAGGACGGCACGATCATGGGTCTCCGCCACCGGGAGCATCCCCACCTGCAGGGGGTGCAGTTCCACCCGGAGAGCGTGCTCACCGAGAGCGGCCACCAGCTGCTCGCCAATTTCCTGCGCGAAGCGGAGCGGTGGCAGGCCAATCCCGCCGGGCAAGGGTGATAGCTTCGCGCCACCGCCGGGACCGCCTCGGTCCGCCCTGCCCCATGCCTGCTGCTCCCGTCCTGTGCCGGTCGCGGCTGCTTCGCCCCCGGAGCGCACGGGCCCTGGCGTTGGGGGCGGCCCTCGCCCTGGGCCCGGCCACCCTTTCCCCCGCGCACGCCGCCCCGGCCGGCGGGGTGACGATCACGAGCTATGGCCACAGCGCCCTGCTGATCCGCGGCGGCGGAGCCACGGTGCTGCTCAATCCGTTCCAGGCCGTGGGCTGCGCCGCTGGCCTGGCCGAACCCCGCGTCAGCGCTGATGTGATCCTGGCCAGCAGCCGCCTCAAGGATGAGGGAGCGGCGGTGGCCAACGGCCGCCTGCTGTTGAAGCCAGGCTCGTACCAGGTGGCCGGCCTGCGCATCGAGGGCATCTCAGTACCCCATGACCGCTTCGGCGGCAAGCGTTTCGGGCCCTCCACCCTCTGGCGGTGGAAGCAGGGCGGGCTGGAGTTCGCCCATCTGGGCGGCACCGCCGGCCGGCTCGGCCCCTCCGAGCGGGTGCTGCTCGGCCGCCCTGACGTGCTGATCGTCGGCGTCGGCGGCGGCGCCAAGGTGTACACCGGGGCCGAGGCCGCCGAGGTGGTGCGCGAACTCCAGCCCCGTCGTGTGATCCCCGTCCAGTACGGCGGCAAGGCCTCCGCCGGCTGCGACCAGGGCGGCGCCCAGCCCTTCCTCGAGGCGATGGCCGGCACCAAGGTGAACCGCCCGGGCAGAAGTCTGAGCCTCACCCCACCGCTCGGGGACGGCATCGTAATCGAGCTGATGCGCTGAACCGGCCGCCGGTACCCGGGTTCAGAGCCCCTCCACCGCCCGCCAGGCCTGCCAGAAGCGCTCCATCTGCTCACGGGTGCCCAGGCTCACCCGCAGGCTGCCGTCGATCTGGGGCTTGCCGGCCATCGAGCGGACCAGAATGGCCGCCTCGTCCTTGAGGCGCCGCTCCACCTCGGCCGGATCCTGGGCGGGCCAGAGCAGCAGGTAGTTGCCGCCATCCACGTGGTGGCGCACCCCCGCCCGGCGCAGCTGCGTCACCAGGGCGTCGCGGGCCGCCAGCACCTCGGCCACGTAGGCGTCCACATAGGGTTGATCGGCGAGGGCGGCATAGGCGGCCGCCACCGCGAAGCTGTTCACGTCGTAGGGCCCGGTGACGCGGCCCACCCGGTCGATCAGCGGGGCGGCGCCGAGGGCGAAACCGATGCGCAGTCCCGCGATGCCGGCCGTTTTGGAGAGGGAGCGCAGCACCAGCAGGTTGGGGTGGGCGGCGAAGGGATCTTCCCCACCGGCGGCGGCGATCAGGGGCGGCAGCACGCTGTCGCCGCTGAACGCCTCATAAAGCTCGTCCACCACCACCAGGGTGCCGGGCGCCGCCGCCGCCAGCTCCAGCACCCGCTGCGGCGCCAGGCGGGTGCCGGTGGGGTTGTTGGGGTTGCAGAGCAGCAGCAGCTTCGGGGGGCGGTCGCGCAGCGCCTGGAGCATCTCCTCGAACGGGAAGAGGAAGCCCGGCAGGCGATGGGGGAGCGCCTCGATCTCCATGCCCTGCATGCGGGCGCAGGGGGTGTAGTAGCCGAAGGTGGGACTGGTGGTGAGCAGCCGATCGCCGGCGGCGCCGTAGGCGTGGAAGCAGGCGTGCAGGGCGGCGTCGACGCCGTTGAAGATCCCCACCTGCTGCGGGGTGAGGCCCGTGGCGGAGCCGCCGAGGGAGGCGATCAGGGCCTGGCGCAGACCGTCGTACTCCGGATAGATGGCGTACTCCTCGGCCGGGATGGCCCGGATCGCCGCCACCACCTGGGGGCTGGGCCCCACCGTGTTCTCGTTGAAGTCGAGCCGCAGCAGGCCCCGCCTCCCCTCCAGGGGGGCGCTGTAGGCCTGCAGAGCCTCCACCTCGGGGCGGGCGGCGGGCGGCGGTTCTCGCACAGGATCGCCAGGGGGCACACCGGCAGCGTAGAGGCGGCCCAGCAGCGGCTCACCGTGCCGCCGCACCTGCTCCTCCACGTGAGCGGCGGGCATGCGCTGGAGAATCGGCTGCTTGCTGGTGTTGCGGAACTCCTCCAGGCCCTCCGCCCCCCGGGCCGCGAGCGCGCCGGGATCGACCGCCAGGCCGGCGGCGGCGGCGAAGGCGGCGATCCGCCCGGCTTCGGCGGCGATCCGCTCGACCCGCACCACCAGCAGCCGTTCGGGGGGCACGTGCGCCAGGGCCTGCTCCAGATGGAC
>JBIIND010000018.1:0-11213 GCA_044337665.1 Cyanobium sp. | reverse complement strand
ACCGCCACCACCACCGTTTTTTCCATCTTGTCGCTGACGACGGTGCCGACCCTTTCCTTGAGTGCCATGGGGTTCTCGGGGGGGTTCAGGAGGCGGTGGAGAGCTGGCGCTCGCGTTGCACGGTCTGCAGTTGGGCCAGCCGGATGCGGGCCTCCCGGAACCGATGCGGGTTTTCCAGCCGACGGGTGGCCTGCTGGAAGCGGAGATCAAACAGATCGCGGCGGGTGCCATCGATCTGCTCGACGATCTGGGCGTCGGTGAGCTTGCGCACCTCGGCGATCGCGGGACGGGCCATGGTCAGGACTCCACGGAAACGGCGTCGCCGGTTGCCACGACGGCAGCGGCGGGGGCGGGAGAGGCCTCGGGCTCAATGCCCTCCGCCTCCTGGTCGGCCAGGGTGAGGAACTTCGTCTTGACCGGCAGCTTGTACTGGGCCAGGCGCATGGCCTCCCGGGCGATCTCATCGGTGATTTCAGCCCCGCCCATCTCAAAGAGAATGCGGCCGGGTTTGATCACCGCCACCCAGAACTCCGGGTTGCCCTTACCCGAGCCCATGCGGGTCTCGGCTGGACGCATGGTCACCGGCTTGTCCGGGAAGATGCGAATCCAGATCTTGCCGCCCCGCTTGACGTAGCGGGTCATGGCGCGGCGGCTGGCCTCGATCTGGCGCGAGGTGATCCAGCCGCACTCCTGGGCCTGGAGGGCGAATTGCCCGAAGGCGATGGTGTTGCCGCGGGTGGCGATGCCGCGCATGCGGCCTCGCTGTTGCTTGCGGAATTTGACGCGTCGTGGACTCAACATGATTCAGACCTCCCTCACTCCTCGTTGGAGCGATCTTCGAACTGCTGGGGCCGTCGGCCGACCCGGCGCTTCGGGGCTCCCCCCACCGGCAGCTGTTCCTGCTGCCCGGGAAGCACCTCCCCCTTGAACACCCACACCTTGATGCCGAGAACGCCGTAGGTGGTGCTGGCCACCTTTGAGGCGTAGTCGATGTCAGCCCGGAGGGTGTGCAGGGGCACGCGGCCCTCGCGGGTCCATTCCGTGCGGGCGATCTCAGCGCCGTTGAGGCGACCGCCCACCTGGATCTTCAGTCCGAGTACGCCGGCCCGTTGGGCCCGCTGCACCGCCATGCGCATCACGCGTCGGAAGGCGACCCGCTTCTCCAGCTGCTGGGCGATGTACTCGGCCAGCAGATAGGCGTCGGCGTCAACCCGCTCCACCTCGACGACGTTGATGCGCACCTGCCGACCGAGGTCGCGGACGGTCTTCTGGATCCCCTGGCGGAGTTCCTCGATGCCGCTCCCCTGGCGGCCGACCAACACGCCGGGACGTGCGGTCTTGAGCTCCACCTCGAGCTGGTCGGCCTTGCGGGCGATCAGCACATCGCTGATGCCGGCGGCGGCGTACTTGCTGTGGATGAAGCGGCGGATGCGGTCATCCTCCTGCAGCAGGGTGGGGTAGGTCTTGCTTGGGGCGTACCAGCGGGAGCGGTGTTCCTGGGTGATCCCCAGGCGCAGGCCGGTTGGATGGATCTTGTGTCCCATCGGTCGGTGTCCTCGGGAATCAGGTGGAAGTGGCTGCCACACCAATGCTGATGTGGCAGGTCTGTTTCTTGATCGCGTAGGCGCGACCCTGGGCTCGGGGGCGGAACCGCTTGAGCGACGGCCCCATGTCGGCGAAGGCCTCGCTGATCACAAGGGTCGACGGGTCCAGGCCAAGGTTGTGCTCAGCGTTGGCCACGGCGGAGCGCAGCACCTTGGTGATCGGGCCGGTGGAGCGGTAGGGCATGAACTCCAGGATGATCAGGGCGTCGCGGTAGGAACGACCGCGGAGCTGGTCCAGCACGCGGCGCACCTTGGAAACGGAACCGCGGATGTAGCGGCCGTGGGCGACGGCCTGGCTGGTGGGGTTTTGCGTAGCCATCGGTTTAGCGGCCTCCCTTTTTGTCCTTGATGTGTCCGCGGAAGGTGCGGGTGGGGGCGAATTCCCCCAGCTTGTGGCCCACCATCTGCTCCGTCACGTAGACGGGTACATGGGCCTTGCCGTTGTGAACGGCGATCGTGTGGCCGATCATCATCGGCAGGATGGTGGAGGCGCGTGACCAGGTCTTGATCACGGATTTGTCATCGGCGGCGTTCTGCTTCTCAACCTTGCGGAGCAGGCTGTCGGCGACGAACGGACCTTTTTTGAGTGAGCGTCCCATGGCGGATCAGGCGTACTGCGGAGCGGTGAGTGTCATCAGGAGTCGCGTCCGCCACGGCTCCGTTTGGAGGTGCGACGCCGTTTGCGCAGCACGAACCGGTTGCTTGGCTTGTTCCGCTTGCGCGTCTTGTAGCCAAGGGCCGGTTTGCCCCAGGGGGTGACCGGACCGGACCGGCCGATCGGAGCCCGACCTTCGCCACCGCCATGGGGGTGGTCGCAGGGGTTCATGACGCTGCCGCGCACTTCCGGACGGCGCCCCAGCCAGCGCTTGCGCCCCGCCTTGCCCAGGCTGGTGTTGCGCTGCTCGGAGTTGCCCACCTCGCCGAGGGTGGCGTAGCACTCGCGGCGCACCAACCGAACTTCGGTGGAGGGCAGCTTGAGGGCCACGTAGTCGCCCTCCTTGGCCATCACCTGGGCGCTGGCGCCGGCGGTGCGCACCAGCTGGCCGCCCCGGCCCGCGTAGAGCTCAACGTTGTGGACGTTGGAGCCCAGGGGAATGGCGGAGAGGGGCAGGGCGTTGCCGTTCTCGATTGGAGCCTGGGGTCCGGAGACCAGGCTCTGGCCCACCGAGACGCCCGCCGGCGCGAGGATGTAGCGCTTCTCACCGTCGACGTAGTGGAGCAGGGCCAGGCGGGCGTTGCGGTGGGGGTCGTAGTGAATTGCGGCCACCTTGGCCACCACGCCGTGCTTATCGCGACGGAAGTCGACGATGCGGTAGAGGCGCTTGTGCCCCCCGCCGCGGTGGCGGCAGGTGATCACACCGCGGTTGTTACGGCCCTTGCGGCGATGCTTGGCCACCACCAGGCCACGCTCCCGGCCGCGGCCGGTGATTTCACTGAAATCGGTGACCACCAGCGTGCGGGTGCCGGGGGTGATGGGCCTGTAGGTACGGATTGCCATGGTGTTTCAGGCCCTCAGGACTCGGGGAAAAGCTGGATGGCGTTGCCATCGGCAAGGCGCACCACCGCCTTCTTGACCTGGGCGCGCTTGCCGGCGAACCGGCCCACCCGCCGGGTGCGGCGAGGGGGGTTCATGGTGCTCACGCCAACGACCTTGACGTTGAAGAGGCTTTCGACAGCGGCCTTGATGTCGGGTTTGGCGGCCCGGTGATCCACCTCGAAGGTGTACTGGTTCAGCTCGAGGGCCCGGGTGGCCTTCTCCGTGATCAGTGGGCGGCGGATCACATCCGCCAGCCGGTGGTTGAAGCGTTCAGCCATCGCCGTAGACCTCCTGAATCTTCGCGAGTGCTTCTTCGCTCATCACCAGCTTGCTGGCGTTGAGCAGATCGAAGACGTTGAGCTGATCCGCGGCGATCAGCTTGACCTTCTCAAGGTTGCGGACCGAGAGCTTGACAGCCTCGGAGGCTCCGTCCAGCACCAGCAGCACCTTGGCGCCCGGCTCGACACCGAGGCGCTGGAGGGCCGCGGTGATCTCCCGGGTCTTCGGGGATTCCAGGCCGGTGCCGAAACCCTTGACCGCCACGATGTCCTCGGTGCGGCTCATCAGGGCCGTGCGCAGGGCCAGACGGCGCTCCTTGCGGTTCATCGCCAGCTCGTAGCTGCGCGGCTTGGGGCCGAAGATGATGCCGCCTCCGGGGCGCAGTGGCGTGCGGATGGAGCCCTGGCGGGCCCGACCCGTGCCCTTTTGCTTGTAGGGCTTGCGGCCGCCGCCGGCCACCTCCGCCCGGGTGAGGGTGCTGGCGGTGCCCTGGCGAGCATTGGCCTGCTGCCGCACCACCGCGCGATGCAGCAGGTCGGTGGCGGAGCTTTCCTTGGCGACGGTCAGGTTCAGGTCGGCTTTGCCGCTCTCCTTACCCTGCCAGTCGCGCACTGAGATGGTTGCCATGTCTGCGTTCCTCACTTCGCGGCTTTGCTGCCCACCCGTTTGGCCGGGCGGATGTCGAGCAGGGCGCCGGGCTTGCCGGGCACTGAGCCCTTGACCACCAGAAGGTTGCGCTCCCTGTCCACCTTGAGGATGGTGAGGCCGCGGGTGGTGATCTGCTTGCCGCCATAGCGGCCGGCCATCCGCTTGCCGGGGTAGACCCGCCCCGGGGTGGTGCCGGCACCGGTGGAGCCGGGCTCGCGGTGGTTTTTGGAGCCGTGGCTCATCGGACCTCGGCTGAAGCCGTGGCGCTTCTGGTAGCCGGCGAAGCCACGGCCGATGGTGTCGCCACTGACGTCGACCTTCTGGCCGGGCTCAAAGGCCGCCACGGTGATGGCGGCACCCAGCTGGAGATCATCGACCCGGTCAACGCGGTATTCGCGCAGATGGCGCAAAGGCTCTTCGCCGGAGCGGGAAAGATGGCCCTGGGCCGGTTTGTTGACGAGCTTGCTGCGGATCTCGCCGAAGCCGACCTGGACGGCGTTGTAACCGTCGCTGGCGTCGCTCTTGAGCTGGGTGATGCGGCAGGGACCCGCCTCGATCAGGGTGACCGGGATGGACCTGCCTTCGTCGTCGAAGAACTGGGACATGCCCAGTTTCTTCCCGAGAATGCCGATGGACATGGGAGGGGGAAGCACGCCAGCTGGACGGCCGCCTTCCCCAGCACAGATCTGGGGACCGATCCAGGGAAGACCTGGATTCAGCGGCGGGAGCTGAATTCGGAGATCGCGAGAATGGTTCCGAACGGCGCCGTGGCGCGGCCGGAAAACCAGGGGCTAGCGAGGCGAATCAGCGGGGCTGGGACTTGTCGCTTTGCGCCCGGGCCGAAGCCCAGGGCAGACCAGGAGAGGAATCTCGCTGGAAGAGACAGTTTCCCGACGTCGCCGTGAACCGAGATCCGGGGCGGACGTACTGGCCTGGAGGATCCCCCTCTCAGAGGAAGACCCTGTGCTGAAACCCGGAGGCCCGGCTAGCGGACGGGCGCAGGTTTTCAGCACAAGCACCCACAGTAGACCACGGCCCCACCCCCCACCCAGCTCCGCGCGGGGGCTGCCAAACTGGGCATCCACCAGATCTTGCGCTGCGATGCCTCTGCTGCTCACCGGTCGCGGTTTCCGTCAGGACCTCGAGAAGGCAGGGGCCCTCGCGTTGTTTGTGCCCCTGGAGGGCGGCGCGGAGACCCGCTTGCTCCGCCGGCTGCGAGCGGCCGGCTACCGCGCCCTGCTCACCTCGGCGCGCGGTCTCGGCGACCCCGCGGCCTTCCTTCTGGAGCTGCATGGGGTGCGCCCCCCCCACCTCGGCCACCAGAGCGTGGGTCGGGGAGCGGCCGTGGGTGAGGTGCAGCGGGTGATGCCGCTGCTCGCCCCCCAGTTCGAGGGGGAGGGTCCAGTGCTGCTTTGGCTTCTGGAGGGGCAGGTCCTCTCGGCGGCGGAACTCCAGTCGCTGCTGAGCCTGACCCGTCTGGAGCCCCGTCTGCGCATTGTGGTCGAGATGGGTGGCTCCCGGGCCCTGCGCTGGCAGCCGCTCTCCGCCCTGGTGCCCGCCTGAGCCTGGATTCTCTGCCGACCCCGCCAGATCCCCGGCGCTCCCGCGTGTCCCTCTCCCCCGAACAGGCCCTGTGCGCCGGCCGCTGGGTCAAGTGGATCGGTGGGGCCAGCAACCAGGACCTGGTTGCCATTGAGGATCTGGCCGGTCTCTACAGCCTGGCCGGGGTCCACTGTCTTGATCTGGCGGCGGATCCCGCCGTGGTGGCGGCGGCCCGGCGGGGCATGGCCTGGGCGGCCGATCGGGGGGCCCGGGCGCCCTGGCTGATGGTGAGCCTCAGCGACGGAGCGGACCCCCATTTCCGCAAGGCCTGGTTTGATCCGACCCGCTGTCCCCCCGACTGTCCCCGCCCCTGCCAGAGGGTCTGCCCCGCCCTGGCCATCGGCGCCGCAGGCGTGCTCGAGCCCCTCTGCTACGGCTGTGGCCGCTGCCTGCCCGCCTGCCCCCTCGGGTTGATCGAGGAGCGGCAGCACATCCTTGCCCCGGAGGCGGTGCCGTCCCTGCTGGCGGAACTGCGGCCGGATGCCGTGGAGCTGCACACCCGTCTCGGTCGCTCCGCGGCCTTTGCCGAGCGTCTCGGCCAGCTCCAGGGCGCTCACCTGCCCCTGCGGCGCCTGGCGGTCAGTTGTGGTCTCGACCCCGCCCCGGCCAACCCCGAAGCCCTGGCCGCCGAGCTCTGGGATCGCTTCCGCCAGGTGCGGGCCGCCGGACTGCGGCCCCTCTGGCAGCTCGATGGCCGGCCCATGAGCGGCGACGTCGGCGGCGGCACCGCCCTCGCGGCGGTTCGTCTGCTGCAGCGGGTGGCCCCCCTGCTTCCCCCGGGCCCCCTGCAGCTGGCCGGCGGCACCAACGCCCATACCCTCACGCTGGTGGAGCGCGAGGGGGCCACGCCCGTGGCTGGCGTGGCCTTCGGCGGCGCCGCCCGGGCCCTGCTGCGGCCCCTGCTGCAGGAGGCGCAGGGCCGTGGTCGGCGGCTTCTGGACGACCCCGAGCTGGTGGGTAAGGCCCTGGCGATCGCCCGCCACCTGGTGGAACCCTGGCTGCGCCGCCCCCCCGGGGATCCGGCCGCCGCCCCCGCCTGAAGTCCGGCTAGAAATCAAGGCGCGCTTCCTCTCCGCCCCTGCCCGCGCCGCTTCCCCGTCCAGTTCCGCCCCCAGACCCGTTCCCCACCCAGGGGGTCACCGACGACCTCGATCGCCTGTTGGCGGTGCTGCCCACCGGCGTGCAGGCCGCCCTGCTCGCTGGGGAGGCTCCCGATCAGCTGCTGGAGGTGGTGCTCGATCTGGGTCGGGTGCCGGAGGCCCGCTATCCCGGCCGGGTACGCGACCTGGGGGAGGCGCCGATCGAGCGGGCCGATCTGGCCGAGGTGCTGCGGCGCCTGGGGCCCTTCGGTGGCGACAACCGCGCCGGCATCGAGCGCACGCTGCACCGCATCAGTGCCATCCGCAATCGCACCGGCGAGGTGGTGGGGCTCACCTGCCGCGTCGGCCGGGCGGTGTTCGGCACCGTGGCGCTGGTGCGCGACCTGCTCGATTCCGGTCAGTCGCTCCTGTTGATGGGCCGCCCCGGCGTCGGCAAGACCACCGCCCTGCGCGAAATCGCCCGGGTGCTGGCGGACGACCTGGGCCGCCGGGTGGTGGTGATCGACACCAGCAATGAGATCGCCGGCGACGGGGACATCCCGCACCCAGCGATCGGCCGGGCGCGGCGCATGCAGGTGGCCCGGCCTGAGCTGCAGCACCAGGTGATGATCGAAGCGGTGGAGAACCACATGCCCGAGGTCATCGTCATCGATGAGATCGGCACCGAATTGGAGGCCCAGGCCGCGCGCACCATCGCGGAGCGGGGCGTGCAGCTGGTGGCCACCGCCCACGGCAACGAGCTGGCGAACCTGATCCGCAACCCCACCCTGAGCGATCTGGTCGGGGGAATCCAGTCGGTGACCCTCGGGGATGAGGAGGCCCGCCGCCGCCGGACCCAGAAGACGGTTCTGGAGAGGGCCGCCGAGCCCACCTTCCCCCTGGCGGTGGAGATGCACAGCCGGCACCGCTGGCTCGTGCACCGGGAGGTTGCCCTCACCGTCGACCAGCTGTTGCGCGGGCAGATGGCCCGGCCCCAGGTCCGGGAACTGGGGCCGGGCGGTCAGGTGCGGCTGGCCGAGCCAGGCCCCGCCCCGGGCCTGCCCGAACGCCCCGCGCCCCCTCCGGCGGCCGTCGGCAGCCGCCGGTTGGCGCCGGTTCCCCTGCCGGACCCCCTGGCCCCCTCCCCCCACGCCCCTCCGCCGGAGCCCCGGGAGCGCCTGCGCCTCTGCGGCGTCGGGCTTGCCGCCCGCCAGCTTGAGGAGGCCGTGCGCAGCCGCCCCTGGCCTGTGCAGGTGGTGGCCGAGCCGGAGCAGGCTGACGTACTGCTGAGCCTGCGGGGGCAACTCGGTCGCGATCCCGACCTGCGCAGCCGCGCCCGCTCCCTGGGTCTGCCGATCCTGGTGATCAAATCCGACAGCCTGCATCAGCTGCAGCGGGCGATCGAGCGGTTGCTGGAGCGGCGGGCCGAAGGGGACGGCAGCGGCGCCGCCGCGGGTTCCGGCGCCGCCGCCGATCCCGACGACGCCCACGCGGCGATGGAGGAATGTCGGCTCGCGGTGGAGAAGGTGGTGCTTCCCCAGGGCAGGCCTGTGGAGTTGCTGCCCCGCAGCGAGCGGGTGCGCTCGCTGCAGGCGGAGCTGGTGAGCCGCTACCGGTTGCGCAGCGCCGTGTTCGGGCGGGGCCCGTCCCAGCGTCTGCGGGTGTTTCCGGCCTGAGCCCGGTGGATTGATCCGGGCCGCCGGCTGGGTTTCGGCCGGTTGACGAAGGCCCGGCCGTTGTGGGTTACTGATCCGGTACCCCACCGGCAGCCGTTTTCTTCTGCGGCCGGATTTCCAGGGGCGCGTTGGGCCGTCGCCAAGCGGTAAGGCAGCGGGTTTTGGTCCCGCCATTCCTAGGTTCGAATCCTAGCGGCCCAGTTTTTACCGGCCTTTTGTCCTGCTTCCTGGCCCCCTGCTGGTCTTCGATTTTGATGGCGTGCTCTTCGACGGGATGCGCGAGTACTGGTGGGCCGCCCGTGCCGCCGCCCAGGATCTGGCCGCTGCCGATGGCCTCCCGCTGAACCTGCCCGAGGCGGCTCCCCCCGGCTTTCTCCTGCTGCGCCCCCATATTCACCAGGGCTGGGAGATGGTCCTGATGGCGGCCGAGCTGGGCCGACCCGGCTTTGACGCCGCCGGGGCCGCCGCGGCCTACGACAGCGCCTGCGCCGCGGCTCAGGCCCACTGGGGCTGGAGGCCGGAGCGGCTCCAGCGCGCCCTGGAGATGGTGCGCCACGCCGCCATCCGCGCCGACCGGGGGGCCTGGCTGGCCCTGCATCGCCCCTACCCCGGGGTGATCGAGCGGTTGTCCCGCCTGCCGGAGGAGGGGGCCGAGTGGATGGTGCTGACCACCAAGGGCGCCGCCTTCGCCGCGGAGCTGCTGGCTGCGGCCAGGCTGGCCCCGGCCGCGCTGTACGGCCACGAGGACGGCAGCAAGCCGGAGGTGCTGCTGCGTCTGCGGGAGCGGGGCCGGCCGCTCTGGTTCGTGGAGGACCGCCGGCCCACCCTCGAGCGCGTTCGGGCCACCCCCGGTCTGGAGGGGGTGCGCTGCTACCTGGTGGCCTGGGGCTACCTGGCGCCTGGGGACGGCGAGGGACTGGCGGCGGCGGGGCTCCGCTGGCTGGACCCGGAGGGCTTTGCGGCCCCCCTGGCGGCCTGGCCCTGATCCGCTAGAGTACTCTCGTACTATGCACAGCCGGTGCGCCGGCCCCCGGTGGTGGCACTTGTTCTCCAGAGGTCGCACGATGGCGGCCGGGGGCGGATTCCCTCCACCGTCCGGCGCCCGCCCCTCCGCGGCCCCTTTCCCATCGCTGAATTCCGTCATGCCTGCTGATTCCAAGGCCGCCGCCCCCGCCCCCGTGGCCGCCGGTTCCCTCGCCCCGGCCGATCCCCGTGCCGCCGCCGAGCGGGACAAGGCCCTCGGTCTGGTGCTGAACCAGATCGAGCGCAATTTCGGCAAAGGGTCGATCATGCGGCTCGGTGACGCCTCCCGCATGCGTGTGGAGACGATCAACACCGGCGCCCTCACCCTCGACCTGGCCCTTGGGGGCGGCTACCCCAAAGGGCGGGTGGTGGAGGTTTACGGCCCCGAGAGCTCCGGCAAAACCACCCTCACCCTCCACGCGATCGCCGAGGTGCAGAAGCGCGGCGGCGTGGCCGCCTTCGTCGATGCCGAGCATGCCCTCGACCCGGTCTATGCCGCCGCTCTCGGGGTCGACATCGAAAACCTGCTGGTCTCCCAGCCGGACACCGGCGAGATGGCGCTGGAGATCGTGGACCAGTTGGTGCGTTCCGCCGCCGTCGACATCGTCGTGGTCGACTCGGTGGCCGCCCTCACCCCCCGGGCGGAGATCGAAGGGGAGATGGGGGATCTGGCGGTCGGCAGCCAGGCGCGCCTGATGAGCCAGGCGATGCGCAAGATCACCGGCAACATCGGCAAGTCCGGCTGCACGGTGATCTTCCTCAACCAGCTGCGCCAGAAGATCGGCGTCACCTATGGCAATCCGGAAACCACCACCGGTGGCAACGCGCTGAAGTTCTATGCCTCGGTGCGTCTCGACATCCGCCGCATCCAGACCCTCAAGCGCGGCACCGAGGAGTACGGCATCCGCGCCAAGGTGAAGGTGGCCAAGAACAAGGTGGCACCACCCTTCCGCATCGCCGAGTTCGACATCCTCTTCGGTCGCGGCATCAGCACCCTGGGCTGCCTGCTCGACCTGGCCGAGGAGACGGGCGTCGTCATCCGTAAGGGCGCCTGGTACAGCTACGAGGGCGACAACATCGGCCAGGGCCGGGACAACACGATCGCTTGGCTTGAGCAGAACCCCGATCAGGCTGCGGTGATCGAGGATCTCACCCGCCTGCGGCTCACCGAGGGATCCGAGGTCACCGCCAACTCGATGAAGCCCCTGGCCGCGGCGGCCAGGCAGGCCGCCACCCAGCCCCTTGGGGCCGCTGAGGCGGAAGCGGCCGCCGTGAAGGTGCTGGAGGACCTGCCGGCCTCATGAGGAGCTGGGGCCGGGCGGATCCCGCCCGGTCCGCGCAAAAGGGCGGAGTGCGGCTCAGGCGGCCTCCGCCCCTTCCGGACGGCGACTTGCCCGGGGGGTCGGGAGCGGGGCGCGCAGGACGCTGGCCACCCGCTGCAGTTCCTGTATCGCTTCGGCTCCCTCCAGCCGCACCAGCTCGTGGCCGTTGCGGGATTCGAGCCAGTTCACGCCGCAATCGGAAACCCGGAAGCGCACCAGATGGCCCTCGCCGAGTTCGGCGACGAAAGCGGTGCCCTGGCGATCGCCCGGCTCGCCGCAGGTGTAGCAGCTGGCCACCCATCCCTGCTGCTGCAGGCTGCGGGCGAGGGCCTCGAGGCTGAGCACCAGGTCGTCGACGACGGAGCGGTACTGCTCAGCGAGACGGGAAAACACGGCGGCCCCAGGGAACTCCCCGAATCCTAAGGTTTTCTTCTGATTTTTGT
>JBIIND010000302.1:0-3013 GCA_044337665.1 Cyanobium sp. | reverse complement strand
CCCCGGGCTGGTCCTGGCCGGATCGGCCCCGATCGGCCGGGGTCACCACTTCGGCGGCCTCCAACGGCAGCAGCTCCTGGTGCAGCGCCGCCCCGCCCCGCCGCTCGGTGACCCGGAATTCGCCGGTGCTGACGTCGGCCACCGCCAGCCCCCAGCGCTCTCCCTCCGCCACGACGGCGCACAGCCAGTTGTTGCGGCGGGCGGCGAGCATGCCCTCCTCCAGCACCGTGCCCGGCGTGAGCACCCGGGTGATGTCGCGCCGCAGCAGCGCCCCCTTGGCCGGGGTGGTTTCGAGCTGGTCGCAGAGGGCCACACTCAGGCCGCGGCGCAGCAGGTCGTTGCAGTAGCGCTCGACGGCGTGGTGGGGGATGCCCGCCATCGGCACCCGGCCGATCGCCCGGCCGGCGTCCTTGCCGGTGAGGGTGAGCTCCAGCAGCCGGGCCAGCAGGATCGCGTCCTCAAAGAAGAACTCGAAGAAATCACCGAGGCGATAGAGCAACACCCGATCCGGATGGGCCGCCTTGAGCTCCACGTAGTGGCGCAGCATCGGCGGAAGCTGGGCCGGATCGACGAGGCTGTGGTGGTGCCAGCGGGGCAGGTCGCTCTCGCCACGCTCTTCCGGCTCTGGCTGGCCCTCCCCTGCGGGTTTGGCCGTCGCCCGCCTGCGGGGCCGCCGCTGGGCCTCTTCGATCAGGGAGGCGTCGGCGGGGGGGGCTCCATCGCTCTCCCCGGGCTCGGCAAGGGAGGGGTGGCCCGCCCGGGGGACCGCCTGCGCTTCCGCCGGGGCCGTGAACAGCTCGCCCTGCAGGCCCAGGCCGGCCTCCAGGCTGAGTTGCTGCGGCGGCGCCTGGAACGCTTCCGCGAGGGGCGGGAGATGTCCGGTCCGTGCCGCCATCACGCTGGGGATGTGGCCTTTGATCCTAGAGCACACCACTGGTAGTGCCGCCCGGCGGGCACCCGACAACTTGTGAAGGATGGCGGCCCCTGGCCCCGGCTCCTCCGGGGTTGCGTGGGAGGATGCGGCGATCGCCTGACATGGCCGGCGCGCCCCCTCTCGCCCCACCATCTCCCACCATGCAGATCATCAACACGCTCACGGTTCTGGCCCTGGTGGTGCTCTCGTTTGCCCTGATCGTTGCCGTGCCGGTGCTCTACGCCAGCAGCGAGGACAGCGGCCGTTCCAACAAGCTGATCCTGATCGGTGGTCTTGCCTGGGTGGTGCTGGTGCTGGTCAACTGGGGCGTGAGCTACTTCGTGGTCTGAATCCTTGGCCGTCTTCGAAGGTCGTTTCACCGATGCGGCGGGCCTCAGCCTGGCCATTGTCATCGCCCGGTTCAACGACCTGGTGACGGGCAAGCTGCTCAGCGGCTGCCTGGACTGCCTGTCCCGCCACGGCATCGACGTCAGCCCCGCCAGCGGCCAGGTGGATGTGGCCTGGGTGCCGGGCAGCTTTGAGATCCCCCTGGTGGCCCAGCGGCTGGCGGCCAGCGGCCGCTACCAGGTGGTGATCACCCTCGGCGCCGTGATCCGTGGCGATACGCCCCACTTCGACGTGGTGGTGGCGGAGGTCGGCAAGGGGGTCGCCGCCGTGGCCCGGGACACGGGCGTGCCGGTGATCTTCGGCGTGCTCACCACCGACACCCTGCAGCAGGCCCTGGAGCGTGCCGGCATCAAAAGCAACCTGGGTTGGAGCTACGGCCTGCAGGCCCTGGAGATGGGCAGCCTGATGGCGGCGCTGCCGCGCTGAGGGTGCGATGGGGCGGCGGTGCACGAGGGGGTTCCGGTGAAGCCCCGCCAGGTTCTCCTCCTCTGTGCCAGCGGTGATCTGCTGGGGGTGCTTCTGGCCGGGGCGGTCGTGGATCACAGCCTCGGCAGCGATCTTTATGCCCATCCCCAGTGGCTGGCGCTGTTCGGCCTGGGCTACGTGTTCTTCAGCTGGCTGTTCGGCAGCTACACCCTGCTGCGCTGGCCGCGGCTGGCCCTGGCGCGGGTGCTCGTGCGCCTCGGCGCCGCCGCCCTGGCCACCACCCTCGCGGTGGTGCTCGCCTACTGGCTGTTCAAACTCCCGGTGACCTTCACCCTTGGCCATCGGCGCATCCAGCTGGCCCTGCTCATCCTGGTGAGCCTCTGGGCCCTGGGCCTGCGCATTTTGCTGCGCTCGCAGGTGAGACAGCGGCAGCGGCCCTTCGCCAGCCCGCTGGAGATGGCCGAACACCAGCAGCAACGGCTGCTCCCGGCCCACCTGCCCGAGGAGGCCCTCACCCTCGCGGATGCCCCCTGGGCGGATTCGTTGAGCGTGCAGCGCCAGCTGAAGCGAGCCGCCGACATCGCCGTGGCGGCGGCCCTGCTGCTGCTCACCCTGCCGCTGATGGCCCTGGCGGGGCTGCTGATCTGGCTGGACGACCGCGGCCCGGTGTTTTACGTGCAGGAGCGCAGCGGCTGGATGGGGGAGACCTTCCGGCTCTACAAACTGCGCACCATGCGCCAGGCCGATCCCGCCGAGCCGGCCCGCTGGACGACCCGCCGGGACGATCGCATCACCCGGGTGGGCTGGTTCCTGCGGCGTGTGCGGCTCGATGAGCTCCCCCAGCTGCTCAACGTGCTGCGGGGCGACATGAGCCTGATCGGACCCCGCCCGGAGCGGCCGGAGCTGGAACACGAGCTGGAGGAACGCATCCCCCACTACCGCAAGCGGCACTGGATGCCCCCCGGGCTCAGCGGCTGGGCCCAGGTGTGCGCCCCCTATGCCGCCAGTGTGGAGGAGGCCGAGCTCAAGCTCAGCTATGACCTCTACTACCTGCGCCACTGGAACGTGGGCCTGGATCTGCTGATCCTGCTCAAGACGGTCAAGACGGTGCTCAAGGCCAGTGGACGCTGAAGAGCACGGCGCTGGCCTGGGGCCGCGAGGCTGGTCCGTGGGGGGGGAAGCGGATGAAGAGATTCGAACTCTCGACCCTCTCCTTGGCAAGGAGATGCTCTACCACTGAGCTACATCCGCAGGACGGCCGCCGGG
>JBIIND010000300.1:0-3023 GCA_044337665.1 Cyanobium sp. | reverse complement strand
GGCTCACCGAACGCGGTACCTGCTTCGGCTACAACACCCTGGTGGTCGACTATCGCGCCCTGCCCCAGCTGCGGGAGCTGGGCTGCCCGGTGATCTTCGATGCCACCCATTCGGTGCAGCAACCGGGCGGCCGGGGCACCAGCACCGGCGGTCAGCGGGAGTTCGTGGCGCCCCTGGCCCGGGCGGCCATGGCGGTCGGGGTGGACGGTCTGTTCCTGGAGGTGCATCCCGATCCCGACAACGCCCTCAGCGATGGTCCCAACATGGTGCCCCTGCATCGGCTCGAAGCCCTGTTGGAGCAGTTGCTGGTGATCCGGGCTTCCGTGGCCGGCGGCCTGGCGCCCAGCACTCTCTGAGGGGCGGCGGCGATGCCGGAGCGATCCGCCCCATCCTTCGCCCAGCTGCGCACTGATCGCGACCCGCTCACCGGAGGCCCGGCGCCGCAGCAGGCGACGCTGGGCCCCTGCTTCATTCGCCCACCAATCGATTGGCATACACCAGGCGACGATTCATCCGCGCCAGTTGGGGCAGGTTCAGGGCCGCCGAGGCCGGCCAGACGGGAGCCTGAAGCCAGGAGGTGTCATAGCGGATCTGCTGGATTTTCTGCGGGTCGAAACGCACCCGGTTTCCCGAGAGGATATGGCTGCCACTCGCCAGGCCCGGGGTGAGCATGGCTTCGCAGAATGGCAGCCCCAACCACTCGCACAGGCGGCCGAGCGCCTGCTCCGGGGCCAGGGCCAGCTCCTCGTAGCCCAGCTGAAACACCGGCTTGCCGCTGCGCTGCAGCGCCTGCTCAAACCGGTGGTTGACCCGGCACCAGCGGGCCACGTTGCGGCTGCCAAGGAGGGGTTTGCCAAGGTTGCGGCGGTCGCGGATGCGCGAGTGCACCCAGGAGCGCAGATCACGGACCAGGAACACCACCCTCACCTCCAGATCGGCGAAGGTTTCCAGGGGGAGTTCCAGATCGTCCTGATAGGAATCCACCAGCCAATCCTCCCCGTCCTCCGACTGAACCCCCGCCAGGCTGACCGCCTCCATCAGGCGCCGGAATTTCGTGGCCAGGGGCAGATGGTCGTGGGCGGGCAGCCACTCGAGCACATCCCCCCATACCGGACATTGGGCCGCGGTGACCCCACAGGTGCAGAGCCGTTCATGGCGGAGCTCCCCCCGCAGCTGGAACGGGCCTTTGCGTTCTTCGTCGGCGAGCGGCTTGCGCAGGATCCGTGCGGCCTCGCCCAATCCCACCATGCGGGGGTGGGCCCCCAGGGCCAGGTCGAGGATGGTGGTGCCGCTGTGGCCCAGGCCACGGATCAGCAGCAGCTTGCGGGAGGCCAAGGGTTCAGGCCTCCAGCGGCTCGATCGGCGCGAGCCGTGGATCCAGAATCTTAGGGGGCATGGCCTCGAACTTGACGGCGATCGAGACCTTCTCCCCGCTGCCGAACAGGTGGGTCACCAGGCCTTCCCCGAAGCTGGCGTGGCGCAGGCGATCCCCCACCGCCCAGGCCTGGCCGGCACCTGGGCCTGGATGGCGGCGCCGCACGGCGTTGGCGGGGCCGGCGGCGTCACCGCCCGCCGCCACGCGCCGGCTCTCCTCCCGATCCACCCGGGTGAGGCGCTCCAGCCGCTGGTCGCGCCGGATGGCGGCCCCGCCGCTGCGGGGGATGTCGCCCTGAATCAGGGCCTCGGGCAGTTCCGAAAGGAACACCGAGGGCACCGCCGGCTCGCGCATGCCGCCCCAGAGGCGCCGCTCGCTGGCGTGGGAGAGGAAAAGCCGCTCTTTGGCGCGGGTGACCCCCACATAGCAGAGACGCCGCTCCTCCTCCAGGGCGGCGGGGTCGTCGAGGGAGCGGTAGCTCGGGAACAACCCCTGCTCCAGCCCCACCAGGAACACCACCGGGAACTCCAGCCCCTTGCTGGCGTGCAGGGTCATCAGGGTCACCCGGTCCTGCTGGGTGTCCTTGCTGTCGGCGTCGCTGGCCAGGGCGGCGGAGGCGAGGAAGTCGTCCAGGTTGGCCTCGTCGTTCTCCTCCTGGTACTGCAGGGCGGCGTTCACCAGTTCCTGCAGGTTGCGGCGCCGGTCCTCCGCCTCATCGCTGCCCTCGGCGATCAGCTCGGCCAGGTAGCCGCTCTGCTCCATCACCCGCTGCACCAGCTCCGAGGGGGGTGCCTCCTGGGAGCGCCGCTGCAGGTCGTTGACCAGCTCGCAGAACTGCAGCAGGCCCTTGGCCGAACGCCCCCCCAGGGAGCGCACCGCCTCCGGATCGCTCACCACCTCCCAGAGGGGTACCCCCAGCTGGCCGGCGGCATCGCTGAGGCGCTCGATCGTGGTCTTGCCGATGCCGCGCCGGGGCACATTCAGCACCCGCAGCAGGCTGACGGTGTCGGCCGGATTCACCAGCAGGCGCAGGTAGGCCAGGATGTCCTTGATCTCGCGCCGGTCGTAGAAGCGCAGGCCCCCCACCACCAGGTAGGGGATGCCCCAGCGCACCAGGGATTCCTCCAGGGCCCGGCTCTGGGCATTGGTGCGGTACAGCACCGCCATGTCGCCCCAGCGCAGCTCCGGGTGGGCGGCCTCGAGCATGCGCATGCGGTGCACCGCCGCCTCCGCCTCGGCGACCTCGTCGTCGCAGCGGGTGAGCACGATCGGCTCCCCCTCGCCGCGGGTGGGGCGCAGCACCTTGTCGATGCGCTCGCTGTTGTGGGCGATCAGGGCGTTGGCCGCCTCCAGGATGGTGGCGGTGGAGCGGTAGTTCTCCTCCAGCTTCACCATCGTGCGGGTGGCCGCGTCGCTCTGGCCGTCGCCGAAATCCTGCTGGAAGCCCATCAGGATCTTGAAATCGGCGGCGCGGAAGCTGTAGATGCTCTGGTCGGCGTCGCCGACCACAAACACCGAGCGGCCGCTCCAGTCATCGAAGCCGCCCGGATCCTGGCCGTCGGCCACCAGCAGCTTGATCAGGTCGTACTGGGTGCGGTTGGTGTCCTGGTATTCGTCCACCAGCACGTGGCGGAAGCGGCGGTGCCAG
>JBIIND010000299.1:0-3026 GCA_044337665.1 Cyanobium sp. | reverse complement strand
TGCCCTCGAACGCGAAGATCACCCCTGCGATCGGCGCCTTGAACCCCGCCGCCAGGCCGGCCGCGACGCCCGCCGCCACCAGCGACTTCTGCGCCTCCGCCGGCAGCCCGGCCCGCACCGCCATCCACAGGCCGATGTTGCCGCCGCTCTCCACGCTCGGGCCCTCCGGTCCGAGGGACGCGCCGCTGCCCAGGCTCAGGGAGGCGGCGACGATGCGCAGCAGCGGCAGGCGCGGCGCGTCCGGAAGCACGCCTTCCGCCATGGCCATCAGGCTCGGTAGCCCGGGCCCGAGCTCGCCGCCCAGCCAGCGCAGCAGCCCCACGAACAGCCCGCCCAGGGTCGGGACCACCACCACCGGCCAGAGCTCAAGCCAGTCGAGGTCGGCCGGCAGGGCGATCGGGGTGGGCTCCGGGGGCAGGGGCGGGGGGGGTAGCAGGCCAATCTCCCCGAGGCCCAGCTGCAGGAGGGCCTTCAGGGGCGCCGTCGGGGGCAGGGGCAGGTTGGGGGCTGCGGGCAGCTCCGGCAGGGGCGGTGGGCTGAGGGGGGATCGGCCCACCGCCAGCAGCCACTCGATGAATGGGCCGTAGAGGAAATTATTGATGAAGCCCAGCAGCTCGTGGAAGCCCACCACCGCCAGGCCGGTGACCCCGCCCACCAGAAAAGCCCAGGCGAGCAGGGACCACTGGAAGGGGAGCCCAAGCCGCGGGGGTGGGGCTTCAGGCCTGGGGCCGGACGCTGACAAAGATCTCCTCCAGGATCGCCCCGGCCCCCTGGGCGCGCAGGCGCTCCGCCAGGGCCACACCGATCGCCTCCGGATCCGTCTGATCGCCCCGCGTTTCGTCCCGGATCAGGCGCTGCCCGTCGAGGCTGGCCACCATGCCGGTGAGCACCAGCTGCTGCCCATCCAGCCGGCTGTTGACGCCGATCGGCACCTGACAGCCCCCCTCCAGGGAGTGGAGGAAGGCCCGCTCCGCCCGACAGCGCAGGGCGGTGGGCCTGTGCTCCAGCGGGCGAATCCACTCCAGCACCTGCCCATCGCCGGCACGACATTCGATCCCCAGCGCCCCCTGACCCACGGCGTGAAGGGAAATGGCCGGATCGATCAGCTCGTGGATGCGGGGGCCGAGCCCCAGCCGTCCCAGGCCGGCGGCCGCAAGGATCAGGCAGTCGAATTCGCCCGCGTCCAGCTTCTCCAGGCGGGTGATCACGTTGCCGCGCACATCCTTGAAGAGCAGGTGGGGATAGTGGTGGCGCAGCTGGGCCAGCCGTCGCAGGGAACTGGTGCCCACCACCGCCCCCTCCGGCAGGGTGGCCAGGCTGCGCTCCCGGTGCTTCCCGTGCACCACCAGGGCATCGGCGGGATCCTCCCGCTCGGTGATGCAGCCGAGGATCAGTCCCTCGGGCAGGGTGGTGGGCAGGTCCTTGAGGCTGTGGACGGCGATGTCCGCCCGGTCCACGAGCATCTGGGCCTCCAGCTCCTTGGT
This sequence comes from Cyanobium sp., assembly GCA_044337665.1. Classification (GTDB taxonomy): domain Bacteria; phylum Cyanobacteriota; class Cyanobacteriia; order PCC-6307; family Cyanobiaceae; genus Cyanobium. The sequence goes on along the minus strand of JBIIND010000299.1, from coordinate 1,542 downwards.
GAACAGGCCCTTGTCGCCGATCTTCGCCAGGGCCACATCCAGGATCTTGTCCCCCTGGGTCGCCATCGCCTCGATCTCGATCGCCAGGTGCGGGTGGGCCCGGCTCAGCTCATCCCGCACCCAGTGCGTCTGCACCATGGCCAGCTGGCTGCGGCGGGAGGCGATGCGCAGGGTGGGACTGCTCATGGGCGATGACGGGGGGCGTGGGAGCTGGCGGATCACAGCCGCCCAGCCTAGGCATCGGCCTGCGCGAACAGATCCAGGGGCAGCGGACCCCAGGTGTCCCCCCGCGACGGGTCGTCCAGGTGGTGGCCGCTGATCAGGATCCCTTCCCCCAGGCCGCCCTCAGGGCGCAGCCCGAAGGTGCCGGTGCGCTGGTTGCCCTTGAGGAACACCGCCCCGGCCGGATCGGCGCCGGCGGTGTCGTGGTCGTCCGGCGCCTCGATCGCCAGCTCCTGCTCCCGCAGCGGTGACCAGCCCAGGGAGGTTTCGCAGGCCCGCAGCGCCGCCACGGCCGCGGTGGCGCTGGGAGCCATCACGCCGATCGTGAACCAGGCGCAGGGGGCCAGGGCCGCCACCAGCTCGCGCCGCAGGCTCTCCCGGCCGGCGGCGTCGAGGAGGGGGGCGGTGCGCAGGCCGCGCAGGGCCGCCAGCCCGGTAGGGCAGGGCTGGGCGCTGGCGGAGGGGGAGGCTTCGCTCACGGCGGGGCAGGGGGAATCGCGCTGTCCCTCACTTTGCCCTGGGCCCCTCTTGCGGTGGCCTTCGCCAGAACCCCAGGCAGACCGTCAGCCAGGCCAGGCCCACCGCGCCCCCCGCCAGCAGGTCGGTGGGCCAGTGGGCCCGCGCGTACAGCGTGCTCAGCCACACCAGGGCCACCCACAGGCAGGCGCCGATGGCCAGGGGGCGGCGCAGGCGCGGGTAATGGACGGCCAGGATCACCAGCATCGCGCCGTAGAAGGCCACCGCGCCGGCGGCATGCCCGCTCGGGAAACTTCGGCCGTCCACATCGAGAAGCTTCTCGGGCGGCCGGGACCGATCAAACAGGGGCTTGAGCGCCAGATCGATGATCACCAGGATTCCCGCCGTGGAGGTCACCAGCAGCCGCAGGTCGTTCCACCAGCGCTGCAGCACCACATAGATCAGGGCCGCCAGCACCAGGAAGCCGGTGACATGCACGCCGCTGACCCGGTACACCTGCAGCAGGCCCTCGCCGATCGGCCCCTGCAGCTTGTCCCCCAACCAATGGAGCACCGCCTCATCGAAGGTGGGCGGGCGGCGCGGGTCGATCCACTGCGCCAGCATGAGCACCAGGGCGGTGCAGAGGGCCACCACCACCCCATCCCGGCGCCGCGGCCGCCAGGGGATCACGGCTGGAGCGCCCCCACCGGAACACGCCAGAGCTCCTGCTCACCCCGGCGGTCCAGACGCTGGATCTGCGCGGCGGGGATCTTCAGCTCCTCCAGGTCGCGGCGATCCCCCAGCAACCGCAGGCTGGCGGTGCGGGGGGTGATGCCCAGGGCGGCGGGGTCCTGGCGCCAGCGG
>JBIIND010000298.1:0-3029 GCA_044337665.1 Cyanobium sp. | reverse complement strand
CCTCGCCACCGCCCACCCCCTCGGCCTGTTCGCCCTGGTGGGTTCCCTCGGCCTCGGCGGTCTGGCCTTCCGCCGCCGCGGCTGAGCCGATGAGCACGGGCAGCCCCGCCCTCGATCGCATCGTCGAGCGCCTCGGAGCCAGCGCCGATCCCAAGCGCCGCTACGAATACGTGCTCTGGCTCGCCAAGAAGCTGGCGCCCCTCCCCGACGACCTCCGCCAGGAGGCCTTCAAGGTGCGCGGCTGCGTTTCCCAGGTGTACGTGGTCGCCAGCCTGGCCAATGGCCACCTGCACTGGCAGGGGGATTCCGACGCCCAGATCACCAAGGGGCTGCTCGCCCTGCTGATCGAAGGGATGGAGGGCCTCACCCCCGCCCAGGTGACCGCGATCGATCCGGCCTTCCTCGCCGCCACCGGTCTGCAGGCCAGCCTCACCCCGTCCCGCGCCAACGGTTTCCTCAACATCTTCCGCGCCATGCAGACCCAGGCGCGCGCGCTGGCGGAAGCGGCCTGAACCCAGGCTCCGGTCGCCGCATTTCTAGGATCAGCCGATTGCGCCGCAGGGCTCCATGACGATCGGTGTGGGCTTGCTCGGGCTGGGCACGGTGGGGGCTGGGGTCGCCGCGATCCTGGCCCATCCGCAGGGACGCCATCCCCTGGTGGGCTCCCTGGAATTGCGGCGGGTGGCGGTGCGCGACCTGCAGCGGCCCCGCCCCGTGACCCTGCCGCCCGATCGGCTCACCACCGACCCCGAGGCGGTGATCGACGATCCCGCGGTGGAGATCGTGGTGGAGGTGATGGGGGGGCTGGAGCCCGCCCGCTCCCTGATCCTGCGGGCGATCGCCGCCGGCAAACCCGTGGTCACCGCCAACAAGGCCGTGATCGCCCGCCATGGGGAGGAGATCGCCGCGGCCGCCACCGCGCGCGGGGTCTATGTGTTGATCGAGGCGGCGGTGGGTGGCGGCATCCCGATCATCGAACCGCTCAAGCAGTCGTTGGGGGGCAACCGCATCCAGCGGGTGAGCGGCATCATCAACGGCACCACCAACTACATCCTCAGCCGCATGGCCGATGAGGGCGCGGCCTACGCCGATGTGCTGGCCGACGCCCAGCGGCTGGGCTACGCGGAGGCCGATCCGGCCGCCGATGTGCAGGGCGGCGACGCCGCCGACAAGATCGCCATCCTCGCCGGCCTGGCCTACGGCGGCCCCGTGCCCCGCGAGCGCATCCCCACCGAGGGCATCGATCGGCTCGACAGCCGCGACGTGGCCTATGCCGCCCAGCTCGGCTTCGTCGTCAAACTGGTGGCCGTGGCCGAGCGCCTCGCCGATGGGGAGGAGGGGGCGGGCGGAGAGGATCCCCTCCCTCTCGACGTGCGCGTGCATCCCACCCTGCTGCCCCGCCAGCACCCCCTCGCCGGCGTCCATGGGGTCAACAACGCGATCCTGGTGGAGGGCGATCCGGTGGGTCGGGTGATGTTCTACGGCCCTGGCGCCGGCGCCGGTCCCACCGCTTCGGCGGTGGTGGCGGACATCCTCAACATCGCCGGCATCCGCCAGGTGGGCGGCGGCGATCCCGGCGCCGGCCTCGACCCGCTCCTGGCCGCCAGCAGCTGGCGGCGCTGCGAACTGGTGGATGGGGCCCGCACCCGCCACCGCAACTACGTGCGGCTGCGCACCCGCGACGAGCCCGGGGTGATCGGCCGGATCGGCAGCTGCTTCGGCAACGCCGGCGTCTCGATCCAGTCGATCGTGCAGTTCGAGGGCCAGGGCGGGGCCGCCGAGATCGTCGTGATCAGCCACGAGGTGCTGGAATCCCGCTTCCGCGAGGCCCTGGCCGCGATCCAGGCCCTCGCCGATGTGGAGCGTGTGGCGGCCTGCCTGCGCACCCTCTGACCGCCGGACGTCCCCCCCGCTCCCGAATGGGCCCACCTCCCCTCCGGCGCCGCGCTTCCCGCCGGATCGCCCTGCTGCTGCCCCTGGCCCTGCTGGCCCCCCTCAGCGGCTGTCGCCCCCCCCGCGGCGAGGGAACTCTGATCATCGCCAGCCGCAGCCGCCTCGACAGCCTCGATCCGGCCAAGGCCTCCCGGGTTGGCCAGCTGCAGGTGCTCAGCGCCCTCGGCGATCCCCTCTACACGATCCGTCGCGATGGGCGTGTGGAGCTCCGGCTGGCCACCGCCCTCCCCCGTCTCAGCCCCGACGGGCTGCGCGCCCGCATCCCCCTGCGCCGCGGCGTGCTGTTCCACGACGGCACCCCCTTCGACGCCGAGGCGATGGCGTTCTCGCTGCGGCGCTTCATGGCGATCGGCACCCTGGGCTACCAGCTCAGCGACCGGGTGGCGGCGGTGCGGGTCCGCGGTCCCCACGAGATCGAGCTGGAGCTCAAGCGCCCCTTCAGCCCCCTGCCGCGCCTGCTCAGCGCCATCTTCCTCACCCCCGTCTCCCCCACCGCCTACGCCCGCCACCGCGACAAGCCCCTCAACGATCGCTTCGTGGGCACCGGCCCCTACCGGTTGGCCTTCTTCAGCGGACCCAAGCAGCGCCTCACCCCCTGGAGCCGCTACTGGGGCCGCCGCCCGCTCAACGGCGGCCTGGAGCTGGTCACCCTCAGCAACTCCACCGCCCTCTTCGGCGCCCTGCGCAGCGGTGAGGTGGATGTGCTGCTCTCCAGCAGCCTGGAGATCGACCACCAGCAGGCCCTGCACCGCGATGCCCTGGCGGGCCGGCTGCGGGAGGCGGTGGGGCCGGCCCTGGAGATCGGCTTCCTCACCCTGCTCTCCGATCAGCCGCCCCTCCAGGATCCGCGCCTGCGCCAGGCGGTGGCCCGCAGCCTTGATCGCCGCACCATCAGCCGCCGGGTGAGCCTGGGCCTGCGCCCCCCCCTGCGGGAGCTGCTTCCCCCCACCCTGCCCGGTTCCTCCCCCTACGCCTGGCCCGACTACGATCCCGCCGCGGCCCGGAACCTCTACCGGCAGGCGGGCTACTGCGGCGGCCGTCGGCTCACCCTGCCGCTCACCTTCCGCTCCGACATC
>JBIIND010000297.1:0-3034 GCA_044337665.1 Cyanobium sp. | reverse complement strand
GATGGCCCGCGAACTCGACGTGCCGGTGGTGGCCCTCTCCCAGCTCAGCCGGGGGGTGGAGTCGCGCACCAACAAACGGCCGATGCTCAGCGACCTGCGGGAATCCGGTTCGATCGAACAGGACGCAGACATCGTGATGATGATCTACCGCGACGAGTATTACAACCCCGAAACCCCCGACCGCGGCATCACCGAAGTGATCGTCACCAAGCACCGCAACGGCCCGGTGGGCACCGTGAAGCTGCTGTTCGAGCCCCAGTACACCCGTTTCCGCAACCTCGCGGCGTGAGGCGGGCTTCAGCCACCGCGGGCACGCCTCAGGGAAGGTAGGCGCATTGCGTGGGCGCCATCGGCGGTGCACACCGTGTTGGCGCTGCGGTAGTGGCGCGGTGTGCTGAGCAGCAGGCGCCAGGCCTCACGGCCGGGAAGCAGCTGGTAGCGATCGCCGTAGTGCTCCTGCAGCAGATGCCGCACCTGCGGGTAATAGTTGCTGTTCAGCCCCGGGAAGATGTGGTGTTCGGTGTGGTGGGAGAAATGCAGATGCAGCCGATCCAGCCAGGGCGGCAGCTGCAGGGAGAGGGTGTTGCTCAGGGGATCGTTGTCCTCATCGAGCGGCGTCAGCATGTGGTTGGTGAAGATGTAGGCCATCGCCCCGGCGTAGCCGAGCCAGATCGGCAGGAAGTAGCCGAGCAGCAAACCGCGCGGCTCCAGGCCCACCCAGCCGATCACCGCGGCGTGCAGTCCGATCAGCGCCGCCAGCTCGATGGCGATGCGGCGGCGTTCGCGGCGGCTCACCAGAAACGGGGCCGGTGGGAACAAAGCCGTGCCGTCTGGCACCAGCAGCACCGAGCCGATGGTGCGCAGGTTGTGCACCCCCCAGGCGCTGGCCATTCCCAGCAGGAGCCCCAGGCCGCTCACCTCATTGGAGGGGATGAAGCGGTGCTGGATCCACTTGCCCCAGCTGGCCGGCTGGCGCTCCAGATAGCTGCGGTCCGGGTCGCGCAGGCTGTTGGTGTGGCCGTGGTGTTCGCGGTTGTGGACCGCCAGCCAGAGGGTGGGGGGCATCCACAGCAGGGCGAGCCCCGCCAGGCCGATGGCGCGTCGCCAGCGCTGCCCCCGCAGCCCGCTGCCGTGCAGCAGGTCATGGCTGGCAAAGAGCAGGAGGATCACCGCGTTGCCCATCACGAGGCTGAAGGGCAGGAAGAGGGGCAGGGCCTGCCAGGGCCAGCGCTCCAGCTGGCGGGCCATCGTCCAGCCCAGGATGAGGATCGCCAGGTTGATCCACAGCAACCCCAGGTGTTCCGGATCGGCGCGGAAGGCGGAGGGTGGCAGCAGCGGCCGCAGGCGGCGGGCGACATTCTCCAGGCGGCTGACACCCACCGGAGCGGCCGGCGGGAAGGGGGAAAGGGAAATCGGGGGCCTTCAGACACACCACAGTCGAGCACGGCGCCCCCCTGTTGCCGGCGGCGGGAGGCTCCCCGATCATGGGGCGATGTTCCTGCTGCATTTCCTCTCCTATCCCAACCCCTGCATCGGGTTCGGCGTGCACGCGTTCCATCTGCAGAAGGAGCTGGCCGTCCTGGCCGGCAGCGGCGCCTTTGTGTTCCAGGCCACCGACCTTGCCAAGCCCGAGGAGCTGAACCGGGCCCGCGAGCTGCTGGCGGACATGCCGTTCGCGCTGCCGGTGGTGAACGTGCTGCTCGGCGATGGCCGCTCCTCCCACCAGGTGTTGGATCTGCTGCCCGGACGGCGCGTCACCTACACGGTCTTCGAGTCCGACACCCTGCCGGTGGGGTGGAAGGAGAACCTGGAACGCTCCGATCTGGTGCTCACCGCCTCGGACTGGGGCGCCGACATCCTGCGGCGGGAGCTGGAGCAGACGCCGGTGGCCGTGGTGCCGGAAGGTGTCGACCCGCTGCTCTATCACCAATGGAACCGCCCCACCGACCTGCAGCCGTGGCAGCGGCACGAGCGGGCGGACGCGCCGCTGGAGGAATGCTTCCGCTTCCTCTGCGTGGGCAAGTACGAGTCCCGCAAGAGCTATGCGGAGCTGATCGAGGCCTTTCGCCTGGCATTCCCCGATCGGCCGGATGTGCGCCTGCAGCTGCGGTTGCACAACCCCTTCGAGCCGGAGTACCGGCAACACCTGCAGCCCCTGATCCCGCCGGATCTCCACAACCGCGTGCTGATCCTCGACGTCGAGAAGGGAGCCCAGCCGCTCAGCCAGGAGGCCATGGCAGCCCTGTATCGCCAGAGCCATGCCTTTGTCTTCCCGAGCAAGGCGGAGGGCTGGGGTCTGCCATTGATCGAGGCGATCTCCTCCGGCACGCCCTACATCACCACCCACTACAGCGGCCCGCTGCAGTACCTGAAACACTGCCGCCAGAGCTTCAGCCGGATCGATCACCATCTGGTGGAGATCCACGCGCCCGACTTCCTGCGCTTCCACAGGTTCCATCCCGAGCGGCCGGCCCGCTGGGCCCAGCCGGATGTCGCCAGCCTCGCCCAGCGGATGCGCCAGGTGTACGAGAACTGGCCCGCACTGCGGGAGCAGGCGGTGCTGAATGCGCGCGCGATCCATCAGCACTGCTCCTGGTCGGTCGCCGCGGAGAGATTGATCGATGTGATCCACGACCAACGGCTGGTCTGACCGCCCTGGCTGAGCCGGTTCAGGTCGCCGGGAGCAGCGATTGGTAGACGCGAAGGTAGCATTCAGCAATCGCCTGGCTATCGAAGCGTTTGATGTTGCTGCGCCCGCGCTCGATCAGGTGCGCGCGGTAGTCATCATCCTCAATCACCCGCCACAGCCCCTCCCGAATCGAGGTCACGGAAAAGGGATCAACCAGGGCTGCCGCGTCAGCCGCCACATAGGGCATGGAGGTGCAGGTGCTGGTGACCACCGGCCGCCCCACCGCCTGGGCTTCGAGGATCGGCATGCCAAACCCCTCCAGGGTGGAAGCGAAGGCCACGATATCTGCCTGGCGATACTGCTCGATCACCTCCAGATCGCCAAGGCCGCAATAGTTTTCATAGC
>JBIIND010000400.1:0-3034 GCA_044337665.1 Cyanobium sp. | reverse complement strand
GGCTTCAATCGCCGCCTGGAGTTTTTCTGTCCGCTCCTGTTCGCCCGGATGGGTATCCGACTTGGAGGCAAAAGGGCGGTACTGGCCGCGATGCAGCTTGCTGATCACCCGCAAACAACCTTCGGGATTGATGCCGGCACGTGCCATGTAGGCCACCGCAAGCTGATCCGCTTCAAATTCCTGTTGACGGGAAAGCTCAAAAGCCTTTTCACTGACTTCATTTAAATACATGTCCACATCCTTCATCGTCCGTTGGACATATCTTGCCGAGAGGCCCTGCATGCCCTGCAGGGCAGTGAAGATTTCAGGGGCTTGCTGTTGGGCAACTTGCAGCAATTGACCGACCAACATCCTGCCGGCTTCATTTTCTGCCTGCATCCTGGCTACAAGCACCTGGTTATCCAGATTGGCCGATGCAGCGGCGCCATAATTGCCCATACCCGAATTCAGGCCCGCACTCACCGCATTGGCGGCCACGGCAAGAGTCGTCCAAAAATTTCCAGACTTCTGGGCACTGTGTGCATTCTTGACGGCGGAAGATATCTTGCCCGCCGCTTGGACATTCCAACCTGCGATCGCTTTCATTCTGAGCTTGCTGTGGTCCTGTTGAATGTGCGCCACCTCATGGGCAATGACACACGCCTTGGCCTCCAGATCCTCGGAAAATGCATCGTCCAAGGATTTATTGAGGATGATCCTGTTATTCAGCGATGTGGCATAAGCATTTGGGGCAGCGCTCGAAGAACCTGCAACTTGTAGAGCCCAAACGAGAAAACTATCTTCTTTTTTGATATCAGGGAGTTCTGTTGCCAAGGAGCAGATTGGCGAATTGCCAAGCATGCCCTTGCAACTGGCCTCATCCAGACTTCGAATGGCAATGGACGCCTTCTGCGTGATGGCAACGTTCGCACTTATGATGCGATCAAGCAGCCTGTAGGAGGTGTAGAGATTGCCCGGAAGCTCGGCTTTTGCTTTTTCATAGAGCTTATCAGCGGAAGACTTGCTCGGCCTGCTCGGCAGCTGGGCAAGGGCACGGGTTGTTTCTGACAGCATGCCGACCGCGGTCACAGCCGTAGCCAGAGATACAATTAGTGCGCGTTTCACAAAGCGATGGTCGTCTAATCTAACTCTGGAGCCAGACACGGCTTCTGTCAACCATTGTTCGTGATTCCTCCCAGACGGAAGTAGGAGAAGCCTGTCGGGCCTGAGATGTGGTCATGCCAGGTGAATTCGCTGCCATGGCAGCCAACGATCTCTCGGTGAGTGGGCGCGGGATGGGGGAGGGCGGACAGGCCATCCCGGGGTCAGGCAGCTCCGCCCATCCAGCCATCGATGAAGTCGAAGGCCACCACCCCATCCAGGCCGCCAGCCAGCATGGGCAGCAGCTTGGCCACAACGGCCTGATGGGCGGGATGGGGCAGGTAGGCGTCGCGGGCGGCGGGATCGGCGAAGGTCATCGTGAAGCCGTGGGTAAACCCCTGGGCCAGGCCCTCGGGGGAGTTGTAGGCACCGCCCTGGAAGCCGGTGATACCTGGCACCACTTCTTGCAACTGGCGCAATTCATCAAACATCGCTGCCACAGCGCCTTCCGGAAGGTCGGAGCGGAAGCGGAACAGAACCACGTGCTGAACCATTGAAGCGGCAAATGCGACAGCGCCATCATGGGGGAGAGCCGTCCAAAGCCGGGTTGCTTCTGTAGGAGCCGGGTCACAGGATGGGGTAGGTTGTGAAGTGCAATGCCATGCATTCCATGCTCACCGGTCCCGATCTGCTCGCCAAGCTCAAGGAACTTGGCGATGTCTCCAAGTCCGATCTGGTACGAGCTTGCGGCTATGTGAGTCTGAAAAAGGATGGCGGCGAGCGGCTGAACTTCACCGCCTTCTACGAGGCGCTGCTGGAGGCCAAAGGGCTCAGCCTGGGCGAGGGTGGTAGCAAGGGCGGACCTGGCCGCAAGCTCAGCTATGTGGCCACCGTGCAGGGCAACGGCAACCTGCTGGTGGGCAAGGCCTACACCGCCATGCTCGGCCTCAAACCAGGCGATGAGTTCGAGATCAAGCTGGGGCGCAAGCAGGTGCGGCTGGTGCCGCTGGGGGGTGAAGGGGAGGAGGAGTGATCGGGGAGCCGCTTCCGCGCTGTTTCGGGATCCCGCGGGTCGCTTGCCCCTGTGGGCCCAAAGGTTGTGGTGGAGGGTTGAGGCCGGGGGCCGTACCACCCGAGCCGGCCCGCTCCCGGCAATCCTCCCCGCTACGGCGTGGCAGACCTGATGTCGCGGGCTGCATTGAGGCCCAGGAAATTGATGCCTTGCTTGGGACCCGCGCAACCAGCGGTGATGGGCCATGCAGGCCGGCTCTGGAGAGGCCAGACATCCCGGCCCAGTTTCCAGGAGAGGTCGTGACGGTCCGCGAGCGGCGGCGGCGATCGGTTCCTGGCGCCACTGGACACCATGACTGATCCTGTGCTGAATCACCAACTTTCCCAGGGATCTCTCTGCCGCGTGTTGGTGGGCAATCGCGGCCATGCCTCCCCCGATAACCTGGGCAAAAGTGTTCCAGGCCAAGAAAACCCACGGGGGTGAAACGGCCGGAAGGCTGACATGGGCGAACCGCGCCTTGCGATGCCACACGGCCCCGCACACCCGTTTCCTGTTCTGTTCCTGAGCCAGCTCCACCAGCTTCGGGGCAGGTCACTCCAGGGCGCCTCCAACCCCTGGCATTCCGCTCACCGGCTCTCGAAGTCACGGATCGGCACACCGTGGCTGTGATGGGGGAGGCGGCTGCCCATGGCCCGTCAAACCGGATGGGATCGCGCACTTCCCGACCGGCTCCACCGTCAGCCGCTGTGGCTGCAGGCGGAGTTGCCCGGATTTCCCCGGACGGTCAGTTCAGGCCATATCCGGGCGAAGCCAGGGTTTTCGGATGGGCTCGGATCTCATCGGATCCAGTGAAAACGGAGAGGGTGTCCTCTGAACCGCCTTTGAGAAAGGAGGCCAGCACTGGCTTCTAGGTGAGGGGGCTCGGTAAATACACCACCATTT
>JBIIND010000412.1:0-3038 GCA_044337665.1 Cyanobium sp. | reverse complement strand
CGGCGACCCCCAGCCGCTGGCCTCCCAGCAGGTGCGCTGGGTGCGGCCCGAGCAGCTGGCCGACTTCCCCTTCCCGGCCGCCAACGCCCGCATCATTGCGGCGTTGCTGGAGCGGCTTCAGGCTGAGGAGAGTCGTCCGGCCGCCTGATGGCCCCAGATACGCCCGATCAATCCGCCAGTTCGGGTCCGGCGCCAGCGTCAGCCCCGCAGGTGCTCTGCCTGGGGGAGGCACTGGTGGACCGGCTGGGGCCGCCCGGTGGGGATCCGGCTCACGATGGCCCCTGCGACGACCGCCTCGGCGGCGCCCCCGCCAACGTGGCCTGCGCCCTCGCCCGCCTCGGCACCCCGAGCGCCTTTCTGGGCCGGCTGGGCCGCGATGCCATCGGCGCGGCGTTTGCCCAGCTTTTTGCCCAGCGCGGTGTCGACACCTCCGCCCTGCAGTGGGATGGGGAGCGTCCCTCGCGGGTGGTGCTGGTGCGGCGCGACGCCAGTGGGGAGCGCCAGTTCGGCGGCTTTGCCGGTGGTGCTGGTGCTGCTGCTGGCGAAGCTGGCTGCTTTGCGGATCAGGCGCTCGATGCCGCCGCGCTGTCTGCCGCACTCGGGCCCCTGCTGTCAACGGCGCGCTGGTTGCTGGTGGGCACGATCCCCTTCGCGTCGCCCGCCGCGGCGTCAGCCCTGCAGCTGGCGTGCCGCCAGGCCGCGGCGGCCGGCGTTGCCCTGGCCCTCGATGTGAACTGGCGGCCCACCTTCTGGGATCCGGCCGCCGATCCCGCCAGCGGACCCTCGCCGGCCCAGCTTGTCGCGATCCAGCCGCTGCTCGGCCAGGCGGCCCTGCTCAAGTGCGCCCGCGAGGAGGCCCAGTGGCTGTTCGGCACGGCGGATCCGGCGGCGGTGAGCGCGGCCCTGCCCCAGCGGCCGGCGGTGCTGGTCACCGATGGCGGTTCACCCCTGCGCTGGTGGCTGGCCGGTGCGGCCGGCGAGCTGCCCTCCTTCCAGGTGCCCGTGGTCGACACGACCGGCGCTGGCGATGCCTTCACGGCCGGCCTGTTGCACGGGCTGGTCGCCACCCCGGACCTGCTCGCCGGAGCCAGCACCGGGCAGGCGCTGGAGCTGATGCGCTTTGCCAGTGCCTGCGGCGCCCTGGTGTGTCAGGGGGCTGGTGCCATCGATCCCCAGCCGCTGCCAACGGCTGTTCTCCACTTTCTCTTGACCAGCAGCAAGTCTTTGGAGCAGCCCCCCTGAATCAACTGAGATCAGCCAAACAGAAACAGATCGGCACTGAAATCCGAGGCTTCAAGGCCTGGAAGCAGGGCGAGCTTGATGGGCCGTGGGTTGGCGCCATCACCGGTGGGTGAATACAGCAGGTAACCGGTGCTTTGATCAAGAATCAGCGAGCTGCCGATCGCTTCCTTGCGCAGCTCTCCTGATTTGAAGAGATTGCGGAAATCCCTGCCCTTGAGCAGGAATGTGTCTTCGGCTGCATTGAAATCAGTGATCGTATCGTAGGAGCGGCGTTGATTTCGGAAGGTGAATTGATCGGCACCGTTACCGCCGGTGATCAGGTCTTTGCCACGCCCGCCGATTATTCTGTTGTTGCCTGTGTTGCCAGCTAATACGTTCCTGTGCTTGTTGCCGCGGAGGGCAAGGTCTAATCCCCCCAGTAATTTTCCGTGGGTTGCGTTCTGATGCTCGCGAGCGTTCAGCTTGAGATCATGGAACTCACTTGTAATAAAAGGCTGTATCGATGCGGTAGTTGCCAGGGTGCCAGGAGGGGTTGATGTGGAAATAAGATTCCTATTCACCGCGTCGTCTGCAGTCCAATCAACACCTTCTTCTTCGGGAGTGGTGAGGGGCTCCGCCTCTCCGATTGCCACGGGCTCTTCATGAGCAGCTACGAGTGGCTGGTCGGTTTCGGCCGATTCGTCCATTGGGGAAAGCCCTCTGAAGGCATAGGCCATCTGAGGTTCAATAGTCGAGTACAGCACCGGAAAGGACTTCGGATAGGCGAAGCAGTGCTCAAGCGAGATGCCATCCTCTCCATCACTCTCGGAGGGGGTGGGCATTGGGCATACGACTGGCCGTGAGATCGGATTCAGATCTGAATCAAAGGGCTCAATGAAGCTTGAAATCTCACCGTCTTGATAGGTACAGGTCCATGAGCCTTGATAGCCTTCAATGCGGCCGTCAGCGCTGAGGATGGGCTCAACAATATAATGCTCGCTTGAGCCATCACTGTAAATGTTCTCCGAGTGAACGAGTTGGCCGTTGATGTTGTACAGCTCCAGGCGCTCGTAGGTGGTTCCATCGGCCCATGCGCCTGAAGTCGTGAGGGCGTGGCTGAGCGGTGCTGGACCAATCGAGAGATCGGGGGGTGCTGCGCGGTTCGTGTTTTCCCAATCGCCGTCGGAACTGCTGTAACTGCTGGACAGGAGATTCCATTCTGTGTCGTAGATCTCCACGCGGCTGTCGCTGTAGGAGCCATCAGAGGAGATGGCTGTGTGCCGCCGCCCAGCGATTACTCCGTCTGAATCAAAAATAGGCTCCCAAGTAGAACTATGAGAATAATGATAGCCGTCAAGGTCGGCGTAGGTGCCGCCGATCAGGTTATTGTCAAGGTCATAGTTTTCAACTAGCGTATACCATTCGGTTTCGGTGGTAAAGCTGTATCCAGTCACATTGCCGGATTCATCGTAGCGATCAGTCCGCACTGTTGATGAATTGTCGGGCCAAGCCATCTGCTCGTCGGCCCCAGGGTCCCAGTCCTCAAGCTCAGCGTCCTCAAGCTCAGCGAGGACGGAAACGTTGCTGGTCGAGTTGGCGATTCGCATTAGGGGAGTTAATCGAAACTCGAGCCTTGGGTAGATCTGTTCAGTCTGACCCACTTTTCACTGCATAACCTAATCCCTGTTGCAGCTGCATGGTCGCAGCTGCAACGAGGTGCTGACGACCGTCCCTGGGCTGATGGTCAGGGCCGATGGTCTGGCTCCGTCCCTGATCGAGGCAGCACAACCGTTGCCAGCCTGCCCAGATCCGGATTG
>JBIIND010000295.1:0-3054 GCA_044337665.1 Cyanobium sp. | reverse complement strand
GCGGCCGTCGGCTCACCCTGCCGCTCACCTTCCGCTCCGACATCCCCAGCGACCGGCTGTTCGCCCTCACCTGGCAGGCCCAGCTGCGCCGCGACCTTGATGATTGCGTGCGCCTGGAGGTGAGCGGCATGGAATCCACCACCGCCTACGCCCAGCTGGACAAGGGCGTCTTCCCCCTGATCCAGCTGGAGTGGGTGGGCGACTACCCCGACGCCGACAACTACCTGGTGCCCCTGCTGGGCTGCGAGAAGGGGGAGGGGAACCGCTGCCGCGCCGGCGGCAGCGCCCTCAGCGGCAGCTTCTGGAGCGAACCGGGGCTGGAGGCGGCGCTGCAGCGCAGCAGTCGCATCGGCGGGGAGCCGCGGGTCAGGTTGCTGCAGGACATCCAGCGGCGCACGGCGGCGGCCAGTCCCTACGTCCCCATCTGGCTGGTGGCGCCGGTGGCCTGGAGCCGCCCCCACGTCAGTCGGCCGCACTTTGACGGCTCCGCCCGGGTGGTGCTCAGCGAGCTGCGGGCCCAGCCCCCGGGCCCCCGCCGAGCGACGGCGGGAGGGCCGCCATGAGCCGCCGCTCCGAGCTGCTGCGCTACGTCGCCGCCCGGCTGGCCCTGGCGCCGCTGATGCTCTGGCTGATCGCCACCTTGGTGTTTCTGCTGCTGCGCGTCGCCCCGGGGGATCCGATCGATGCCCTGCTCGGCCCGCGTGCCCCGGCGGCCGCCCGCGCCGCCCTGCGCGCCCAGCTGGGCCTGGACAAACCCCTGACCCATCAGTACGGCACGTTCCTGGGCCACCTGCTTCACGGGGATCTCGGGGTCACCCAGAACAGTCAGCAACCGGTGCTGGAGGTGATCCGCGAAAGCCTGCCGGCCTCCCTGGAGCTGGGGGTGGTGGCCCTGGTGCTGGCGGCCCTGGTGGGCCTGGCGATCGGCTTCAGCGGCATCGCCAGGCCGGAGGGGAAGGTGGATCTGGCGGGACGGCTCTACGGGATCGGTACCTATGCCCTGCCCCCCTTCTGGGCGGCGATGGTGGTGCAGCTGGTGTTCGCCGTCTGGCTGGGCTGGTTGCCGGTGGGGGGACGCTTCCCCGCCACCCTGGTGCCGCCCCAGGGCAGCGGCTTCTACCTGCTGGACAGCCTGCGGGCGGGCAATCTCGAGCAGTTCAGCGGCGCCCTGCGCCACCTCTGCCTGCCGGCCGCCACCCTGGGGCTGCTGCTCAGCGGCATCTTCACCAACGCCCTGCGCCTCAACCTGCGCCGCGCCCTCGGCTCCGACTACGTGGAGGCGGCCCGCAGCCGCGGCCTCAGCGAGCGGCGCGTGGTGCTCCGCCACGCCCTGCCCAACGCCCTGCTGCCGGTGCTCACCATCACCGGCATCACGGTGGCTTCCCTGATCGGCGGTGCCCTGCTGATCGAGGTCACCTTCTCCTGGCCGGGCATCGCCTTCCGGCTGCAGGAGGCGATCGCCCAGCGCGATTACCCCCTGGTGCAGGGCATCGTGGTGGTGGTAGCGGCCCTGGTGGTGCTGGTGACGGTGGCGGTGGACCTGTTGGTGGCCCTGCTCGATCCCCGCATCCGCTTCTGAAGCGTCAGCGGGGTTGGCGGGTGCGGCGGCGCAGGCGACGGCTGACGCGGAAGGCGGCGCCGGCCCCGAACAGGGGCAGCGGGGAGGGCACGGCCGGCGCCTTGGGTCCGAAGGTCAAGTCGAGAAAGACGTTAGGGTTGTTGGGTAAATTTGTGGTGTCTCCGTACACATAGATCGGGCTTTCCGTCACCCCTCCCACCTCCTTGTCGTGCCGCGTGCTCAGGGCCAAATCAGCCAGCAGGGCGCTGTTCACCGCCACCAGTCCGCTGGCGTTGAGGCTGTAAGAGCTCTGGGTGTTTGGGGGGAGAACGGCGGGGAAGGTTGTGAAGCCGAACGAGGGGCCCTGGCCAAGATCGTTGAAGGTCAGAGTGGCATTGATCAGGTTCGCAATGCTTCCCTGCACCCCATGCAGATTGATCACCTGCTCCGGGGAGCAGATCGTCGTGGAGGCGCCGCATTTAATGGTGCCGTTGACAGCCCGCAGGGTGGCCGCAACCACCTGTTCTCCTGCATCGAAGGCGCTTTGAATCTGTGGATTGTTCAAGTTAAAGACAAAAAAGCCACGGTAGGTGAGATCAACTTCGCCGGCACTAGTAATATAATCTATATAACCAACTCGATACTCCGTATCCGAAGGCACATGGGGCGGACTGCAGGGATCGGGGTTTAAAACTATACTGAACCGGCAGTAATTGCCGGCATCGTAGGCGCCCACCGTTACCGTGGTCGGCGGCATCGCCGAGGCCGGGCTTGCCGCAAGCAAGCCGAGGCCGGCGAGACCAAAAGCTGGCCAGGTTGCGCGCCACGCTGCTGCCAGCTTGTTTTCTTGGGGGCTCATACCAGGCATGCTTTCGCGGTTCTTCAGGCTCAGCCTATGCAGGGCGGCGCGAAAAGTCAGCGCTTCATCTGTGCCGAGTTTTGCCAATTCCGCACTGAGGCAGGGGGCCCGAACTGAATCCGTTAATTAATATTAAATTCAGGCGGCAGTTTCCCGGGATCCCCTATGTTTTACATCTGGCATGGGAGGGGTCCTGTTGCGACCCTTTCTTGCAGCTGTTGCGGCCCTTCCCGGGGGCTTGCGCGCCCCCCGGCGGGGGAGGCCTCCAGCCGCCCAGCCGGCGCTCAGGGCCGCACCATCGCCCGCCAGCGCTCCGCCGCCGCCGGATCGAGCACGTAGGCCGTCACCCCCTCCTGTTCCCGCCGCTGGGGGGGCATCAGCAGCGGCTGCTCCAGGGTCGGCAGGAATTCGCTGGTCAACCGCAGCAGCAGCCGCTGCACGGTGCGGGGATCCAGCCCCACCAGGCCACTGCCGAGCCGGAACAGCGCCTCCTCCGTCGCCGCCAGTTGAACCGGTGAAAAGTGGCTGCCCCCCTCCACCAGCACCAGCCGGCTGCGCGGATCCCCCGACGGCAGAAACAGCCCCAATTGCTCCTCCACCGGCGGGGTCACCAGGTCGAGGCTGCCGCCGGCCATCA
>JBIIND010000294.1:0-3058 GCA_044337665.1 Cyanobium sp. | reverse complement strand
GTCTGCGATGTGAATTACATTGTCCGCAACGGCGAAGTGGTCATCGTGGATGAGTTCACCGGCCGTGTCATGCCCGGCCGGCGTTGGAGCGATGGCCTGCACCAGGCGATCGAATCCAAGGAGGGTCTGGCTATCCAGCCGGAGACGCAGACCCTGGCCAGCATCACATACCAGAATTTCTTTTTGTTGTACCCGCGCCTGGCCGGCATGACCGGCACCGCCAAGACTGAGGAGGTGGAATTCGAGAAGACCTATAAGCTTGAGGTCACGGTTGTCCCCACCAATCGGCCCCGATCCCGCGCCGATTGGAGCGACCAGGTTTTCCGATCGGAGACCGGCAAGTGGCGGGCCGTCGCCCTCGAGACCGCGGAGATTCACCGCGCCGGTCGACCGGTGCTTGTGGGCACCACCAGCGTGGAGAAGTCGGAGCTGCTCTCCTCCCTGCTTGCGGAGGAGCAGGTGCCGCACAACCTCCTCAACGCCAAGCCTGAAAATGTGGAGCGGGAGGCCGAGATCATCGCCCAGGCGGGCCGCGCTGGTGCCGTCACCATCGCCACCAACATGGCCGGCCGCGGCACCGACATCATCCTTGGCGGCAACAGCGACTACATGGCCCGCCTCAAGCTGCGGGAGGTGCTGCTGCCCCGCCTGGTGCGCCCTGAGGAGGGTCACAGGCCTCCGGTGCCCTTGCAGCGCTCCGCCGAGGCCGGCGGCGGCTTCGGCGCTGCAGCTCCCTCTGGGCGGGCCCCGAGCGCGGCCCGGGCGATCGGCAACCTCTTCCCCTGCCAGCTCACCGAGGCCACCGATCAGGCCCTTGGCCAGCTGGCCAAGGACCTGGTGAGCGCCTGGGGGGATCGCAGTCTGACGGTGCTGGAACTGGAGGACCGCATCGCCCAGGCTGCTGAGAAGGCCCCCACCGATGACCCGGCGATCCTGGCCCTGCGCCAGATGATCGCCCAGGTCCGTGACGAGTACGACGGCGTTGTCCGCCAGGAGGAGGAGCAGGTGCGCGCCGCCGGTGGCCTGCACGTCATCGGCACCGAGCGCCACGAATCGCGGCGCATCGACAACCAGTTGCGCGGTCGGGCCGGCCGCCAGGGCGACCCGGGCAGCACCCGTTTCTTCCTGTCGCTCGAGGACAATCTCCTGCGCATCTTTGGGGGCGAGCGCGTGGCCGGTCTGATGAATGCCTTCCGTGTGGAGGAGGATATGCCGATTGAGTCGGGTATGCTGACGCGCTCCCTGGAAGGGGCTCAGAAGAAGGTTGAAACCTACTACTACGATCAGCGCAAGCAGGTGTTTGAGTACGATGAAGTGATGAATAATCAGCGCAAAGCTGTGTACCGTATCCGCCGCAGGGTGTTGGAGGGCTCCGAGCTCAAGCAGCAAGTTATCGAATTCGGTGAGCGTACGGTCGACGACATCGTGGAAGCCTACGTCAATCCAGAGCTGCCGCCGGAGGAGTGGGATCTTGTTCGCCTCACGGATAAAGTTAAAGAATTCATCTACCTCCTGGAGGACCTTTCTCCGGAGCAGGTGCAGGGCTTGTTGATGGAAGAACTCAAAGTCTTCTTGAAAGAGCAGCTTCGTAATGCCTATGATCTCAAGGAATCGCAGGTGGATCAACTCCAGCCCGGTTTGATGCGCCAGGCTGAGCGATTCTTTACCCTGCAGCAAATCGATACCCTCTGGCGCGAGCACCTGCAGGCGATGGAGGCCTTGCGGGAATCCGTGGGTCTGCGTGGCTATGGCCAGAAAGATCCCCTGATTGAGTACAAGAACGAGGGCTACGATATGTTCCTGGAAATGATGACGCAGGTGCGTCGCAACGTGATCTACTCCATGTTCATGTTTCAGCCCCAGCCTGCGCCGCCCCAGCAGGTCACCGTCTGAGCGGCGGCGGCGACTGGCCCTAAATCCCGCCGCCGTCCCCCAGCCACCAGCTCTCCATCGGCGGCGTATGTCCCGCCCCAGGGGCGATGTCGCCGACGTCCTCCCCCTCCCCCAGGTACTCCAGGATCTCTCGGTCGCGCAGGCTCTGGGCCACTCCGAGCACTGCGCCCCCGTTTCCGCCATTGCCGGACCGTCGGCTGTGCAGCTCCCTCCGGTTCCCCAGGGCCCGGCCCAATTCACCCTCCAGGCCGTCGATCCGTTCCATCAGGTTGCGAATCACCCGCGCCTCGGCGTCGGGGAGGGCGGAGTGGGCGAGGGGGTCGATGCGTACCCCCGACTGGTGAATCACCCGCCCGGGTATCCCCACCACCGTGCTGTCTGGACCCACATCCCGGAGCAGCACGGAGCCCGCGCCGATGCGGGTGTTGGAGCCCACCGTGATCGCCCCGAGCACCTTGGCGCCGGCCCCCACCACCACGTTGTCCCGCAGGGTCGGGTGACGTTTGCCGTGTTGCTTGCCGGTGCCCCCGAGGGTCACCCCCTGGTAGAGCAGGCACTGGTCGCCCACCACAGCGGTCTCGCCAATCACCACCCCCATGCCGTGGTCAATGAACACCCCCCGGCCGATGCGAGCCCCCGGGTGGATCTCCACCCCTGTCAGCAGGCGTCCCACCTGGCTGAGCAGCCGCGCCGGCAATGGCATGCCCACGCGCCATAGCCGGTGGCTGACGCGATGCAGCACCAGGGCGTGGAAGCCGGGGTAGCAGAGCAGGATCTCCAGGGTGCCGCGGCAGGCCGGATCCCGTTCCTTGATGATGGCCAGGTCGGCGCGGATCGCCTCAAGCATTGCCGTCTCAATCGGCCTGCAGGCCGATCTCCTTGCGCAGTTGGTCGATCGTGGCTGCGCCCAGATAGCTCTGGGCGCAGTGCACCACCGGCAGGCGCATCAACTGGGAACGGTTCTGGCGGAGGGTCTGCTCCACCAGCGGCAGGCTCGGGCGGTCGCAGAGCACATGGCTGGCCGCCCGCAGCAGGGCCAGCAGGCGGCTGCCGGTGTCCGGGAGGGCCGTCATCACCAGCAGCTCGTTGCCCCGCATGCTGTGCAGGATCACTTCCGCGGCCCGCAGAATTCCCGGGCTGATGCTCACCAGCCCCACACAGCTGC
>JBIIND010000293.1:0-3066 GCA_044337665.1 Cyanobium sp. | reverse complement strand
GGGCAGGCCGCTCCAGGCCCCCTCGCCCCGCTTGCGGCCGCGGGCGGCCTGGCTGCGGCTCGGCAGGGTGAGGGTGGCGGCGGCGGGGCGCAGGGCCTCGCTCCACAGCCCGTGGTCGTCGAGCCAGGCGGCCAGGTCGTCCTGGCTGAGGGCGAGGGGGTGGTCGCTCACCTCGGAGCCGGGGGCCACCGGGGCGGCCACCCGCCAGGTGTCGGCCCAGAGCAGCAGCCGTCCGCCGGCGCCGTGCGGCGGGAACAGCCAGGTGGCGTGCAGCAGGCTCATGGCCGCAGGGCGGGCAGCAGGCGGAGGGCTCCGTGCAGCGCCAGGACGCTGCCGATCAGGGGAAGCCAGAGCGGCAGCCAGCCGCGCAGCGTCTCCATCATCGCTGTCCGCAGGAATTCGGCCACCCCCGCCCCATCCCGGAGCGTGGCGGCCAGGGCCCCCCAGCGCAGGGAGAGGAGGCGCAGCCGGGCGCGGGAGAGCCGGGCAACCGGGAGGTCCTGCAAGGGAGCGGCGGCGTTCTGGCGCCGATCATGCCTGCCCATCAGTTCCGCAGGTTCATCAGCAGCCGCCGCATCGTCGCCAGCAGATCGGGGCCCGTGTCCCTCTGGCTGCGGCTGCCGATCGCCTTGAGCTCGTCGAGTCGCCCTTCCACCTGCTCCGCCAGCTCCTCCAGCAGGCTGGGATTGCTGGCGATCAGTTGGCTCAAACACTCCCGGTTCACCTGCAGCAGGGCGCATTCCCGCAGGGCCCGCACCGTGGTGCTGCGGGGAGCGTCGAGGAAGAGGGTCATCTCGCCGAACACCTCCCCCGCCTCCAGCTCGCGCACCGGCACGTCCGTGCCATCCGCGCCCCGCTTGATGACGGCCACCTTCCCCTCCATCAACAGGAACAGGGAGTCGCCCCCATCCCCTTCGCGCACGATCGCTTCACCGGGCCCGAAGTGGACCCGGCTGCTGGAGGCGATCAGCTGGCCCTGCTGCTCGGAGCTGAGCACACGGAACAGCGGGTTGCGCCTGAGGCAGGCCAGCGCCGTGGCCTCGGCGGGCCTGCGCTCCTGCTCCGGGTCTGGGGGCGGCGGAGCGGCCCGCAGCTCGCGCACCGGAAACGGAATCGTCCAGCCGTGGCGTTGCAGCGCGTACCAGATCTGCTCGAGCAGCTCGCCGCGCAGATCGAGCGGCCCCGGCTCCACGGCCTTGGGGTGCCACACCTGCAGGTCGTAGAGGATGGCGCTGTCCCCGAACTCCTTGATCCGCACCTTCGGCGTGGGATCGCTGAGAACGAGCGGGTGGTTGGCCAGCAGGTTGAGCAGCATCGCCCGCACCCGGGCGGGGGGAATCCCATAGTCAAGGCCGATCTGAAAGCGGTTGCCGCAGGAGCCATAGGCCTCCTTGTTCACGATCACGTCATCGGTGACCTTGCTGTTCGGCACCACCAGGCGTGTGCCTTCGATGGTGCGCAGGCTGGTGTCGCGCCAGCTCACGCTTTCCACCACGCCCTGCACACCGCCCAGATCCACCAGGTCGCCGATCGCGAAGTCGTCCCCCAGTTGCAGCTCCAGGCCGGCGATCAGGTCCTTGAGCAGCCCCTGGGCGGCAAAACCCACCACGGCGGTGAGCACGGCGGAGGTGGTGACCAGCCCGAGCAGGTCGATCTGCAGGGTCTGGCGGACCACCACCACGGCGATCAGGCCGCCGAAGCCCACCATCAGCAGCTGCACCAGCAGCTTCGGGGGCCGTCGCCACCAGCCCAGGCTGCCCGGGATCTCCAGGCCCAGCCAGAGCGCCAGCCGCACGGCGGTGAGGCAGAGCACCAGCACCCCCGCCAGCTCCAGCCAGCGATGGGCCATGGGCCCGAGAAGCGCCCGCGTCTGCGCGCCGATCCCCACCCAGATCACCAGGGCGATGAGCACAAGACGGGCGGGGGGAAGGCTCAGGCGCCGCCGCCGGCAGATCTCGGCCACCCCCACGAGGGCGACGGTTGCCAGCAGGGCGAAGAGGAGGCGCTGCAGCAGCTCCATCGATCGGTGGCGGCCGGTGGGGAGCCCATCTTCCCGCCGGTGGGGTGAATCGGTTCCACAATGGGGGCGGCCGGTGCCGGGGTGCGATGGCGAGAGTTCCTTCCGTTCCCCTCCCGGCTGCCGCGGCCTGGCTGCTGTTGGGGGTGGCGATCGCCGATGGCAGGGGGATGTGGGCGGCCGAAACCGCCACCGTTCAGGAGATTCTCGATGGCCGTGAGCTCTTCATCAACCAGAAGCAGGCGGCACCGAAGGATCGGGCCTCGGCTCCGCAGACCGTGAGCACCCGCAACAGCCGCGGCCAGCTGGCCTTCAGCGGTGGCGCCGCCGGCCGGATCAACCGCTTCTCCCTGCTCAGGCTCGGCTCCAGCTGTTTCCTGGTGGAAAAGGGCCAGATCCTGGTGTCCGGCAAGCAGAACGGCTGCACCCGCTCCGCCCGCCTGAGTGTGCGCGGCACCAACTATCTGATCGACGTGCAGGAGGACGGCAGCGCCGAGCTTTCGGTGCTGGAGGGTTCGGTGGATGTGGAGCCGCTCCAGGACGGTGAGCCCACCGGCAAGGGGCCCACCACCGTGGAGGCGGGCCAGAAGGTGAAGCTCTCGGCCGAAGGCGTGATCCTCACCCTGCTGCAGCTCAGCGCCGGGGATTACAACGCCATCCTCGCCGGTCCGCTGTTTTCCGGATTCCGCAGCCCCCTGCCGGCTTTCGCGGCGTTGGAGAGCCACATCCGCTCCGCCGTCCCCGGCGTTTCGCTCCCCGGGGTGCCGTCGCTGCCGGCGGTGCCCTCCATCCCCTCGATTCCCCGCTTCGGCATCTTCTGAGCCGGTGCCGGTGGACTGAATGGCCCTTCCCCTCCCCCGTCCAGGTCGCCGCACCGTCCTGGCGCTCCTCACCGCCACCATCAGCCTCTGGGCGGGCGGAACGGCGGGATGGCCGGGGCCGCGCTGGCGGGTGTGGGAGCGCAACCTCGAGGAACAGCAACTGCTCTGGCGCGGCCCGCGCCGCCCACCCGGGTCGGTGCTGCTGGTGCCCATCGATGACGCCTCCCT
>JBIIND010000391.1:0-3069 GCA_044337665.1 Cyanobium sp. | reverse complement strand
CGCCAGGTCGCCATCAGCGGCAGACCACTCCCGTTGGCCTCTATCCCGCCAATGCCTGGGGGTTGCATGACATGCACGGAAACGTGGGCGAATGGTGCTTTGATCACTGGCGCGAACGCCATGAAGCACCAGCGGCGGAGGATGCCCCCTGGCTGATCAAAGACGACCTCGAATTGCTGCGAGAGCGTGTGATTCGTGGAGGATCATGGAACAGTGAAGCGATCGACTGCCGATCTGCGAGCCGCACCTCGGGAGCTCCCCACATGCAGGATATGAAGATCGGCTTCCGTGTAGTTTGCTTGCCCCATCTTGCAACTGAGGAGGCGACGCAGCAGAGGGGCGAGTTGTTAGTGAGTGAGCAAGAAGCCGAGATTCCAATCGCTGAACTGACTTTATCGTCTGGCACCGCGGCTGCTCTCAAGGAAGCTGGCGTCAATACAGTGACTGATCTGATGGGTTTCAGTTATGAGGATCTGATCAAAACCCGGGGGATTGGCTCTCTTCAGGCTGACGATATTATTGAAGCGCTTGAAAGCGCTGGTATCACGCTGCCTCAATCAAGGGTTAAGGACTTAGGCTGACATTTACCTGTGCGCTGGCATCTGTTGAGCCGTTCTTTGCTTCGGGAGTCGGGCTCAAGGGTGTTGCTTCCGATCCTCTCCACCCAGCTGAGCAGGCCAGCTGGCGTTGTCTCGTTGAGCGCCCCTACGATCCAGCCAGCCCTGCATGCCGGTTGCTCCGTTGGCTTCGTCTCCAGCACCCACTCCTGTGCGCAGCCTGCGCCTGCTGCGCTGGCAGGGCCGCACCCAGGTGTTCAGGGAGCGCTGCGCTGGGTTGGAGCTGGCGATGGTGCGCATCCCGGCGGGCGCGTTTGTGATGGGTTCACCCGCCGATGAACCTCAGCGCCAGGATCGCGAGGGTCCCCCGCATCGCGTGCATGTTTCCGAGTTTTTGATCGGGCAGACGCCGATCACCCAGGCCCAGTGGCGGCAGGTGGCCAGCTGGCAGGAACGGGAGGGAGAGCGCTGGGGCCGGGAGCTGGAGCCGGAGCCGTCCTTCTTTCAGCCCCGCCCCAATTCAAAGGCCAGGAATGTCGGACAAGGACGTTTCGCTCTCGGGCAGGGAGAAACCAACAGCGATCAGCGGCCGGTGGAACAGGTGAGCTGGCTGGATGCGATGGAGTTCTGCCACCGCCTGAGCCAGCGCACAGGGCGCCACTACACCCTGGCCAGCGAAGCCCAGTGGGAATACGCCTGCCGGGCGGGCACGACCACACCTTTTGCGTTTGGCGCCACGCTCAGCGCCGAGCTGGCCAATTACAACGCCACCTCCACCTACGGCGATGGCCCCAAGGGTGATTATCGAGTGCAGACCACGCCGGTGGGTCTGTTCCCGGCCAACGCCTGGGGCCTGCACGACATGCACGGGAACGTTTTGGAATGGTGTTTGGATCACTGGCACGACAGCTACGAGGGAGCGCCCAGCGATGGCAGCGCCTGGCTGACGCCAAGCGCCAGTGAGGAGGAGCCGAGGCTGCTGCGCGGCGGCTCCTGGTTCATCGTCCCCAGGTTCTGCCGTTCGGCCTACCGCTTCCACGGCCGGCCCGGCCTCGCCGACGGCATCGTTGGGTTCCGTGTGGTCTGCCTCCCCCAGGGCCCTTCCCTTAACCCTTAAACCCTCAATCCCTCAACACTCGGCTGTTGCTTAACCCTGGCTGTTTGGTCTGCGGTTGTGGGCTGTTTCCCCCTGGCGCCGCAGGCGCCTCGATTCCCCAGCCTGACCGTTCTCGTGCCATGGCCGCCGACCGACATCATCGACAGCTGTGCCTAGCCGGGGTCCCGTTGCCACCCCCTGTCACAACACCTCCGCCCAGGAGCGCACCAGCCGTAGACCGGGCACGCGCTCGAAATGGGCATCGAGGCTGAACAGCAGCGCTCCATGCTCCAGGCAACTGGCGGCGATCCAGAGGTCGTTGCTGGGGATCGCCGCACCCTGCTGCCGCAGGCTGCGGTAAATCAAGCCGTAGGCATCGGCGGTCTCCAGGCCCACGGGAATCACCTGCACCGCATCCACCGCCAGGAAGCGGCGCAGCTCCTCTCGGTTGCGCGCCTCCCGATCCCCGCAGGCGAAGCCCGCCAGCAGTTCTCCCAGAACGGTGCTGCTGATCAGCAGCCGTCTGGCTTGGCGGATCAGCTCCACACAGGTCGGTTCACCGCGCTTGAAGCCCACGTAGGTGTTGGTGTCGAGGGCGATCGGTCGCACCGCTCAACCCCAGAGATCGGGATCCACCTGCCCCAGCGGCGCAATCGCCGCCTGGAAGCAGTCGGCCTCCTGCTGGCTCCAGGTGCCGGCCAGGGCGTCGAGGGCCGAAGAACCGGCCATCGCCGCGGCTGGGGGCTGATCCACCAGGCGCCGCAGGGCGAGGCGATTCATGCTGATGCCTTCGCGCTCGGCCGCTTGCTTCAGGGCCGCCAGGTCGTCGCCCCCCATCCCCCGCACCGTGATGGTCGCCATCAATGCCAGCTGATTGTGCTGGCATGCTAGCGCCGGTGATGGCATGATTTCTGTTGTGCCGTCTGGGCACCATGGCTCCCCCCTCCCGATCCGCCCGTGGATTCGGCGCCGATGCCAGTGGCACGGTGTGGGAGGTGGGGCTGGTGACGATGCCGGCTTTTGTGGCCCAGGCCGATGGCAGCACGGTTCGACCCCTGATCGCCCTGGTGATGGAGGCCGCTGGCGGTGCTGGAGCCGGCGATCGCCAATGCCCTCCGCGACCCCGAGGCCCCCTGCCGTACCGGTCCGCTCCTGCAGGAGATCAGGCGCTACGTCTGGGCGGTGGCTCCGGCCCAGCCGCGGAACACCAGCGTGCGCACCCGCGGCGTGCCATCTGCCGCCAGGGGGCAGGGATCGGCAGAGGGCATGGCGGATCGCGGCGGCAATGGCTGGCAGCCATGGCGGGTCAGCGCTGCTGCATTCGACTTGGCGATGCGTCCGTGACGGCTGGTCAGATGTCGCTGGAGCTGCAACTGAACATCCTGATCTGAGTTGCACGGTTCCTACGGCAGAGGA
>JBIIND010000291.1:0-3076 GCA_044337665.1 Cyanobium sp. | reverse complement strand
TGCTGTTCACAAATCGTGTCATTTTCCTACACTCCCTCCATCTCCTCCACCAGCTCCGGCCCGACCGCGGCGGCGTCCATCACCATCACAGTCGGCAACAGCAACATACTGTTCACCGGCAACAATCCACCCGATAGCTTTTTTGAAAGAGTTTGTTGAACCCAACAAGACAATCTCATTCAAACTTTCCGTCCCCATCGGCAGTGATTACCAGGTGCAGAGAACCTTCCTGACGATCAATGGCTTCATCGCCGTTCCCACCCCTCTGCCCGCCACCGGGGCGGCTTGTGTCTTCGCGTACTCCCGGCGCTGAATCGCCGCAGCCAGCCGCCCCGCCGCCCCTCCTCCTACCTCGCCGACGCCCTGAATGTGCCGGAGGATGCCCTGGGCCGCCTCCCCGTGAGCTTCGAGTATGCCGCCCTGATCCGGCCGACCTGCCACCGGGCCGCCCCCGGCGCTGGCCCTCAGCTTTCCAGGGCGGCGGCGGCCGCGCCGAAGCTCGTTTTGTGAAGCGGTTTTACGAACCACCACAACCCATGACGACCCACCGGTTGCGGGCGGACGCCCCCGTCTCCACTCCCTACCGTCGCAGCAATTGCTTTTCCCCAGCCGTGCTGCCGAGCCCCCATTCCCGCGGTGAACTCACCACCCAATTGGCGGTGGCCTGCCTCGGCGCCGGCGTGATCACGAGCCTGGCGGTGGCCCAGGGCCAGAACCCGCTCACCGCCCTTGGCATCACCCTCTTCTCGGCCGTGGCGGCCGTGGCCGTCGGCCAGGTGCTGTGAACGAGCTGCGGGCCCAGATGCCCGCCCTCGCCCACAAGACCTACTTCAACTACGGAGGCCAGGGCCCCCTCCCCTCCAGCTCCCTGGAGGCGATCGTCGCCTGCTGGCGGAGCATCCAGGAGCTGGGACCCTTCACCGAGGCGGTCTGGCCCCTGCTCAGCCAACTGAACGCTCGCCTGCGCAGCCGCCTGGCCCGTTGGTGCGGCGTCCCCCCCAACCGCATCGCCTTCACCGAGAACGTCAGCAGCGGTTGCGTGCTGCCCCTGTGGGGTCTGCCCTGGCAGGCGGGGGACGAAATCCTGATCGGGGACGGGGAACACCCCGGCGTGGTCGCGGCCTGCCGGGAGCTGGCCCGGCGCGAGCAACTCGGCGTGTCCCCACTGGCGGTGCGGGACAGGGACGGGGACGGGGAGGTGCTGGAGGCTCTGGAGAGCGCCCTGACCCCCAACACCCGCCTGGTGGTGCTCTCCCATCTGCTCTGGAGCCATGGCCGCGTCCTGCCGATCGAGGCGGTGGCGGAACGGCTGGCGGCCCATCCGCGCCGGCCCTGGCTGCTGGTGGATGCCGCCCAGTCCCTCGGCAGCCTGCCGGTGGCCGCGGCGGCCCGGGCGGCCGACATCTACGCGGGCACCGGGCACAAGTGGTGCTGCGGTCCGGAAGGGCTGGGGGCGGTGGTGCTCTCCGAGCGGGTGCTGGCGGAGTCCCGACCCACCCTGATCGGCTGGCGCAGCCTGCTGGATGAGAACGCCACGGCCGCGTCCTTCCACAGCGACGGCCGCCGCTTCGAGGTGGCCACCTCCTGCACACCGCTGCTGGCGGGCCTCGACCATTCCCTGCAGCTGCTGGAGGCCGAAGGGGGGGAAGAGGAGCGGCTGGAGCGGATCCGAGTCCGCAGCGCCGAGCTCTGGCGGGGCCTGCAGGATCTCCCCACCGCCCGCACCCTGCTGCCATCGCCCCCTCCGGCGGGGCTGGTGAGCTTCACCCTGCACCGACCGGATGGCAGCGCGATCGCACCGGCGGCGGTGGTGCGCGGCCTGGGGGAACGGGGGATCTGGCTGCGTTCCCTCCCCGATCCCACCTGTCTGAGGGCCTGCACCCACCTCACCACCACGGGCGAGGAGGTGGAGAGGCTGCTGCTGGCCCTTTCGGATCTGCGGGACTGACCCCGCTCAGATCGGCTCGGAGGGGATGGTGCCGCGGGAGGGACTCTCGGGGCTGAGCAGGTGGCGGTAGACCCACCCCGCGAGCAGGGCACCGGCGATCGGCGCGACCCAGAAGACCCACAGCTGGCCCACCAGTTCCGGACCCGCCCACACCGCCACACCGGTGCTGCGGGCGGGGTTGACCGAGGTGTTGGTGATCGGGATGCTGACCAGGTGGATCAGGGTGAGGGCCAGGCCGATCGGCACACCGGCGAAGCCCCCCGGGGCGAGCTTGTCGGTGGCGCCCAGGATCACGATCAGGAAGAAGAACGTGAGCAGCACCTCAATCGCCAGGGCGGCCCAGAGGCCATAGGCGCCGGGGGAGTGGCTGCCGAAGCCGTTGGTGGCCAGCGGGTTGCTCCCCGTAAGCGAGAACCCCTTGCGGCCGCTCGCGATCTCGTAGAGAAAACCGCCGGCGATGATCGCCCCCAGCACCTGGGCGACGATGTAGGCCAGCAGCTGGGAGCCGGGGAAGCGGCCGCCCGCCCAGAGACCGAAGCTGACCGCAGGATTGAGATGGCAGCCTGAGATGTGGCCGATGGCGTAGGCCATGGTGAGCACCGTGAGGCCGAAGGCCAGGGAAACCCCCAGGAAGCCCAGGCCGAAGGGGTTGGTGGCGTCGTTGTAAGGGAAGGCGGCCGCCAGCACGGCGCTGCCACAGCCGCCGAAGACGAGCCAGAAGGTGCCGAAGACCTCGGCGAGAAACTTTTTGGAGAGGGGGACGCCGGAAGCCATTCCGCGGGGAGAAAGGAGCCTCTGGATAGTGCCAAACGGAGGTCAATCCATCCCCACTCTGTAGTGGATCGCAGACGCAACTCCCTCAAAGGGGGAGGAAACCCCCCGAAAGGGTCAATGCCTGAACACCTTCTGAACCTTACCGTCCGCCCGGAAAGACGCACAACCAGGGGCGCATCGGCAAATGCGCACCTAAATGAACGCCGACCGTTGCCTTTCGCCCATCCCTGCATACGTTGGGGTTTCAGGTCAAGTCCTGATCTCCCCCGTTCCATCACCGCGCTGGAATCCATGTCGCCCGTCTCCCCTCGCTCCGACTTCCGGTCGCTCCTGCTGGCCTCCGCCACAGGCGTC
>JBIIND010000292.1:0-3076 GCA_044337665.1 Cyanobium sp. | reverse complement strand
TTCTGCTGCGGATCCCTGGAACGCCAGGAGAGGATGGCGCCCTGCAGACGGTTGGTGAAACCGTTGCCGAAGCGTTGGTCGAGGTTGGGCTGCGCCAGCCATTGGTAGTCGGGGTAGGGGGGCGTGCGCCAGATGGCGATCACCTTGGCGCGATTCACCTTCCCTTCGATCAGGCTGGAGGTCCACACCTGCTGGTTCACGGCACCGGCGTCATAGGCACCGCTCTGCACCAGGGCGATGGTGGCGTCATGGCTGCCGCTGAATCCGGGCGCGCCCCCGGCGAAGTCCGCGGGCTTCACCCCCGCCTGGCCGAGGAAGAACTGGGGCATCAAGCGGCCGGAGGTGGAGCTCTCCGAGCCGAAGGTGAAGCGGCGGCCCCGCAGCGCCTGCAGCCCCTGCAGCGAGCCGATCGGCTTGAGGCCGCTCCTGGTGTTGGCGATGAACACGCTGCGGAAGGCGGCGTCGATGTCGCGCTGGGCGATCAGCTTCGTGCCGGGGCGCTGCAGCCGCGCCTGCACCCCGGTGAGTCCACCGAACCAGACCAGATCGAGGCTGCCGGTGCGGAAAGCGCTCACGGCGGCGGTATAGTCGACCACCGGCACGTAGCGGACGGGCACCTTCAGCTGACGCTCCAGCTCCCGGGCCACCTCCCCGTAGAGGCGGTTGAGCTTCTCGGGCTTCTGGTCGGGGATGGCACCGATGCGCAGCGCTGGGCCCCCCGTGCCCTGGGCCTGGGGCAGCAGCAGGGAGACCCCCAGGGCGAAGGCGCCGAGCAGCAGACAGCGACGGGAAGGGGAGGGGCGCCGCGGCAAAGCGGGGCGCAGCGGACGGACCATCGCCAAGGGGGGGCGTATCTGTGCTTCCATCGTGCCCGAGGGACCTTCGCGCCAGGCTGGTCCGCCGGGCCTGCCCCCTCTACGTTCTCGACCCGTTGATGACGACCCTCCTCCCCCAGCCGTCATCCGAATTCGGTACCTCGCTTTCGGTGCCCCTCGAAAGCCTGCCGGTGCCCTTGCTGTGCTGTGGGAACGGGCCCGATCCCGCGGTGCACTTCGCCAACGCTGCGTTTGAGCGCACCTTCGGCTTCCGCTCGGGCGAGATCCCCCGCCTGTCCGTCTGGCTTCGTCACGCCTATCCGATCGACGCCTATCGCCAGCGCATGCTCGACCAGTGGCAGCAGGCGGCCGCCCTGGCCCTGGGCGGCGAAATCGGGTCCCTGCAGTGCCGTGTGGTCGATGCTTCGGGGGAGCGGCTGGAGGCGCAGATCCAGATCAGCGCCCATGGCGGCCTGCTGCTGGCCGCGGTGATCGACGTGACGCCCCGCAGCAGGGCCGAGGCGGAGCTGGAGGAGGCCCGTTCCATCCAGGCGGAGATGGCCCTTTCGATCACCGAGGCAATCCCCGTCGGCACTTACACCATGGTGATGGCCCCCGACCGGCCGGTGGCCTATTTCCAGTTCCTCAGCGAGCGCTTCCTGCAGCTCACCGGCGTGGATCGGGCCCGCGCCCGCGAAAATCCGCTCGAAGTCTTCGCCTGCGTCCATCCCGACGACTACGACGGCTGGCTGCGCCTCAACGCCGAGGCCTTCGCCGCCAAGCGTCCCTTCCGTGGGGAGTGCCGGGTGGTGGTAAGTGGGGAGACCCGCTGGATCACGGCCGAATCGGTGCCCCGTGACCTCCCCGATGGCTCCACCGTCTGGGAGGGGGTTCTGATCGATGTGACCGAACGGGTGCTGGCCCAGCAGTCGTTGCAGGAGAGCGAGCGGCGCCTGCAGCGCATCCTCGACAACCTGCCCATCCCCGTCGGCACGATGCGGCTGGGGGAAGGGGACGGGTTGCTCTTCCAGAACCGCAGTTTCCGCGAGACCTTCGGCTGGGAGTCCTCCGCCCTGCGGGATGTGGAATGTTGGTATGCGCTGGCCTATCCCGATCCCGCCTACCGGGCGGAGGTGCGGAAGCGCTGGGAGCGGGCCCTGGACCAGGCGGCTGGCGAGGGCGGCCGGGTGCCGGCCGGCGAGTACTGCATCCGCTGCGCGGACGGCACCGACCGGGACGTGCTGATCAGTGGAACCCGTGTCGATGATCTGCTCGTGGTCACCCTGCTCGACATCAGCGAACGCCGCCAGGCGGAACGGCTGATGGAGCAGAAGCTGCGCAGCAGTCTCACGGCGGCGGCGGTGGCCCATGAGATCAAGCAGCCTCTCAGCGCGATCCTGCTTCTCGCGCGCCTGGCGGGCGCCCGTCAAACCTCCGATCCCCGCGGGATCTCGGGCCCCGACCCGGTCGGCTGCCTGGAGGCGTTGATCGAGGAGGCCGAGAAGGTGGTGACGATCAGCGAGAAGATCACCGGTCTTCTGCGCAACGTCAAGACCGAGGCCCTGCCCCTGAATCTGGCCACGGTTGTGGACAACGCCCTGCTGCACCTCCGCTCCCGACTGGAGGCCAGCGGTGTGGTGGTGGAGCGCCAAGGCCCCGCGCAACCGGCCTGGATCGTCGGCGACGCCGACCAGCTCCAGGTTGCCGTGAGCAATCTGGTTCGCAACGCCCTTGAGGCCCTGCGGGGCACCCCCGACCCCCGCCGCATCGCCGTGGCCCTGGCCCACGGCTCGGAGGGGGTGGAGCTGAGGATCGGGGACAGCGGACCGGGCATTGCGGAGGAGGTGATCGCCGCCCAGCCGCTGGTCACCACCAAGGCCAACGGCAGTGGCATCGGCCTGTTCGTCGTGCGCATCACGGTCGAGAACCATGGTGGGGTGATGCATTTCGGTCGCTCCCCGCTGGGGGGAGCTGAGGTGCTTCTGCGCTTTCCCTCCATGCCAGCGACGTGATCGCCTCCCCGTCCGCTCCGCCCCTGCCGATCGAGGCGTTTCTGGCGGCGCGGGGACCGATCCTCGACCTGCGCAGCCCGGGCGAGTTTGCCCGCGGCCACATCCCCGGAGCCCGCAATCTCCCCCTGTTCGACGACGACGAACGGGCCGAGATCGGCACCCTCTACAAACAGGTTGGCCGGAGGGCGGCGGTCCTGCGGGGTCTGGAGAGGGTGGGGCCCCGGCTGGCAACCCTGGCCGAGCGGCTGG
>JBIIND010000380.1:0-3088 GCA_044337665.1 Cyanobium sp. | reverse complement strand
GGCCATAGAGGTGCTGCCTGTGCGCCAATCTTAGCCTTGGCGATGCGTATGCGCCAGACATTGGCGAAGCCAGGCTCTGGTCGGCGCCTCATCTGGTGACGTCCTCGGGCGACGACATCACCATTCGGAGGTGGAGGTGGAGGCGCTTCGGAAGGCAGTGTGGAATAGATGGAGCGAGCAATGACGCTGCTGCTCGACACCAACATCCTGATCGATGTGCCGAAGGTCGAAGCGGCGGCCCTGGCCTGGCCAGATGGCTCGATATCGAATGGGTGGCAGCACAAGTTTTGTCGCGCCCAGAACACAGCCGCGGAACAGAATGGTCTTGACAAATAAATTCAAATAAGCTAAGATAGTTTAGTAAAAGCTCGGCTTAGATGGACATCCTGGAATGGATCGATGTAGGCAAGATCTCTGCTGAAAGAGACGAAAACCTCGGGTCATACTTTTATGATAATGGGACATTGGCTTCTGTTATTGCCAATAAAAAGTCCTTCCTTTTGCTAGGCAGAAAAGGCGCCGGGAAGACCGCGCTCTTTCGATTTTTTACCGAACATCCAGATACCTTTGTGGCCCCTCAAGATAAAGTGATATCAGTCTCTCTTGACGATTATAGTTGGAATGTCCACTCACTGCTCTCACAGAGTGGCACTGCAGAGTCCCTAGCCTACCGGCAGTCCTGGAAGTTCATTCTCCTTGTAGAAGCAATTAGTGAAATAAGTCTTCGAGAAAATACATCAAAGAAGGTTCGCAAAGCTCAGAAGTTGCTAGAGGGCATTTTCGGATCACCCATTCCCAGCACACTTGAACTTGTCAAAAATAAAGTCCTGCAGCTTTCAAGGCTAAAGCTTCCCAAGGGCGGGATTGATTTAGAGGCTGGAGACTTAGATAATATTGGATTCTCTGCTGGAGAAATAGAGTTCAATCACATATCTCAAGACAACACACTGAGGTCAGCTCTCATGAACAATATTGAAGGAATCACGAGATATCTTGAGGCTAGTCTTGATGATATTGACCCAGGTGACGGGAGCCTATTCTTCTGCTTTGATAGAGTAGATGAAGCATGGGACGCCACATCGCGGAACACAAGCGAGAAAGTAATTACCGGCCTGATTTCAGCAGCAGATTCTCTAACCGAAAAGTACAACGGGCTGCTTAGGCCAATTATATTCATACGCGAGGACATTTTCGAGACTTTGCCCTTAAACGACAAGAATAAGCTGCGCGAGGATTGTGGATCACTTCTCAGATGGGACAAAGACGGACTCAATAGAATGATTCTTAAGCGCTTGAACTACTTTGCAAGTGCTAAAGATATTGCAATTGACGATGTAGACGCACTCTTTGATAAAGCCATTATGCGTCAAAGTCTCAAGCCATCTGCATACATACTAAAGCGCACAATGTTTAGGCCAAGAGATTTCGTATGCTTTATGTCTAAGATTATTGCCGCAGCAAAAGAAAGTTCTCAGGCGGATCTATTCGAAGATACGGTGGAAGCATTCGAAAAGCTTCCCGTTGACGCTATTTATTATGCAGAATCTCAGTATAGCGAATGGTTGCAGCGTGAGCTGATGGACGAATGGTCTGTTCAGCTCCCAACTTTTAGAAGCTATCTTGAAGCCATTCAGAATCATGGACAAAACATATTTAGAAAGACCGACTTTGCGGATCAATTAGTGAGGGCAGGAATACAAGTCAACAGCACCGCCGAACTTGGTGAACACTTGCGTTTTCTATTTAATAATTCGATAATTGGCTTAAAGCTTGGGGAGCAGAATTATTGGCGATATAAATGTTTTTACGGCACCCAGGGATTTAGCGACGAACAGTTGTACAGGGTGCATGATGGCTTATTTAAGGCTCTCAATCTAACCTCGGAGTAGTCCTCAAGACTAGAATGATTTACGGTGAGTCCAGTATAGGACTGTTCGGCACGTATTTATGGATTTACTTCGTGGAATCCACAGTACCCCCAACCCACCCGATAATCCTCCACCCGGTCACACCTCACCCACGGTGCCTTGTAAGTGATCGTCCGCTCTACCGGCCCTCCAGGCAGCGTGTCATCCACGATGGTTCGTGAAACCGTGCCGGAGGTCATGTTTTGGATGTCCTCCCAGCCGTCCTCTCTGTTGGCCCCGCGGCCCTTGCCCTTGCGTGGGAAGCCCACCCCGCTGAGGCCCTTGCTGTTGGTAAAGACAATGCGGCCATTCATGTCGTACCAGGTGTCGCGCTCGTATTGCTGCATCACCGGGAACTGCACGCGGTAGATGGTGATCAGTTCATCGAGAGTGAGCCCGAGGGCCTGGGCCACCAGCACATCGATCTCCACCAGAGCCTGGCGGCGGGCGTAGTCGGTGCGCAGGGCGCAATCGCGCTGCCAGGTGGGGGGGAGGGTGCTGGAGACGCTGTTGGGCAGGCGGGGATCGTCTTTGGACCAGCGTTGCTGGCGGAAGTTGTCATCCCAGCATTTGCTCCAGAGATCGGCGTAGTGGGTAGTGAGGCAAGACAAGGCTAGAGAACGGAAACTGATACGTTTTGCTTGCTCCGAGTTCTGATCTGGAAATGGCAAGCTATCAGCTATATCATTTCGGAAGTCACCTTTGCCAGTGGCTCGGACAAAATAGTCATAAATGCAGCTTGCCGTTGATCCAGCTATCAGAGGTACCAAATGCGTGTCGGCAAAGGCGATGCTAAAAACACCATC
The DNA here is from genome assembly GCA_044337665.1 of Cyanobium sp. Classification (GTDB taxonomy): domain Bacteria; phylum Cyanobacteriota; class Cyanobacteriia; order PCC-6307; family Cyanobiaceae; genus Cyanobium. The sequence continues at coordinate 375 of JBIIND010000380.1, read as the reverse complement.
AATATGGCTTTCGCCAGGGGGTGCAATAGTAGTGATTAAAGTTCGCTCATTAGACGGGGGCAATTGTCTTCTTGCTATAAGGCGAAAAAAGTCAGTAACAGGCTTCTGCTGGTGCCAAGATACACACGGGGTTCGCGTTAAATACTCTACGGCTGAAACTCCTGGACGGTAGTTGCTGCGGGGTAGGTAATCGTCAGGAAGATCAGCGAGATCAAGGCAGTCATAATGGCTGTTTATGGTGCAGGACCTTTGCGGTGTTTTGTATAGGGGTCGCCCAACATAAAAGTGAGGACCTCCAAGAATAAGCTCATAAGGATTAGATGGAAAACCCGTATCCCTAAGGATTGTTCCGTCTTTCTGCGCAATGGTTTCATT
>JBIIND010000017.1:0-11438 GCA_044337665.1 Cyanobium sp. | reverse complement strand
GTCGCGGCTCATGCCCAGGGTGCTGGCGATGGATGTAAGGCTCATTGGCTCCTCGCCGCCGATGCCGTAGCGCATCTTCAGCACGCGGCCCTGCAGTTCGGGGAGCTGCTCCAGCAGTTGGGTCAGGTCGCCCTTCAGGCATTCGCCATCCACCATCTCGTCCGGCAACGTCCCATCGCCCGCCAGCAGGTCGAGCAGTTCCGTATCCTCCCCGTCCCCCACCTTGGTCTCCAGGCTCACCGGCTGGCGCGCCCTGCAGAGCAGGTCCTTCACCTCCTCCTCCGGCAGCTCCACATACACCGCCAGTTCGGTGACGGTGGGGGTGCGGCCCAGCTCCTGGCTCAGCTCCCGCTGACCCTTCTTGAGTTTGTTGAGCGTTTCCGTGATGTGGATCGGCAGGCGGATCGTGCGGCTCTTCTCCGCGATCGCCCGGGTGATGCCCTGGCGGATCCACCAGTAGGCGTAGGTGCTGAACTTGTAGCCGCGGGTGGGATCGAACTTCTCCACGCCGCGCACCAGGCCGATCGTGCCCTCCTGGATCAGGTCGAGCAGCTCCATGTTGCGGCGGGTGTATTTCTTGGCCACGCTCACCACCAGGCGCAGGTTCGCCGCCACCATCCGCTCCTTCGCCCGGCGGCCGAGCTGCAGGCGACGGCGCAGCTGGGCCGCGGTCAGGTCCGCCGCCGCCGCCAGCTGCTCCTCCCCGGGCTCCTCGCCCCCGGAGCGCAGGGTGATCTCCTCCCGCAGCTCCTCAAGCTGCATCAGCTCCTGCACCTGACGGCCCAGGGTGATCTCCTGCTCGTGGGAGAGCAGGGGCACCCGGCCGATGTCGCGCAGGTAGGACCGCAGCAGATCGGCGGTGGGGGGAAGGCCGGCGGCGGAGGTCGCGATGGTGATCGAGGGCATCGTCGCGGAGTTGCGAAACCGTTTTGTTTCGTAAAGGTACCACGATTTCCCGGAGTCACTCCGCTCTTCCTCCGTCCGCCCGCCCCCGCCATCCGTTCCGATCCGGCTGAGAATGGCTCCATGGTCGTCGAGCGCCTCCAGAAACTTCTCGCCGCCGCCGGCCACTGCTCCCGCCGCCGCGCGGAGGAGCTGCTGCGCGACGGGAGGGTGCAGGTCAATGGCCAGCCGGCCCGTCTCGGCGACCGGGCGGATCCGCACCACGACGCGGTGAGCGTTGACGGCCGACCGTTGCGCACCGCCCCGGCCAGCCTCACCCTGTTGCTCAACAAACCGCCGGGGCTGCTCTGCACCTGCCATGACCCCCACGGGCGCGCCACCGTTCTCGATCTGCTGCCGCCGGAACTCCGCCGCGGTTCCGGTCTCCATCCGGTCGGGCGGCTCGATGGCGACAGCCGCGGCGTCCTGCTGCTCAGCAACGACGGGGACCTGACCCTGCGCCTGACCCACCCGCGCTTCGGCCACCGCAAGACGTACCGGGTGTGGGTGCGGGGCCGTCCTTCCCCGGAAACCCTCGCCCTCTGGCGCGCCGGCGTGCCCCTCGACGGTCGGCCCAGCCAGCCTGTGCGGTTGCGGCGCCTGCCCCAGCAGGCCAGCTCCAGCCGCTTGGCCGGGGCCGAAGCCACCCTGCTGGAGCTGGAGATGGGCGAGGGGCGCAACCGCCAGATCCGTCGCACGGCGGAACGGCTCGGTCACCCGGTGCTGGATCTGCAGCGCTGGGCGATCGGTTCCCTCACGCTCGGTGATCTGCCGGAGGGGCAGTGGCGGATCCTGAGCCGGTCGGAGCTCGACGCTCAAGAATGGGAACGCCCGGCCGGCCCCCGCTGAGACCGTTTCCTCGCCCAGAGCTTCCCGGCCCCATGGGGCGCCTGGTTCGCCGGCTGCGCCGACGCCGCGGCCCAACCGCCCTGCCCGCCGGTCGGGAGGGGTCGCGACCGCCCGCCGACCCCCTTCTTCAGGCGGGACATCAGCTGCGGCAGGCCCGGGAGGCGGAGGGTCTCGGTCTGCGCCAGCTGGCCCAGGAGACCCGCATCAGCACGGCGGTGCTGGAGGCTCTGGAGAAGGGGTGGCGGGAGCGGTTGCCGGAGGCGGCCTACCTGCGCACCATGCTGCCGTTGCTGGAGCAGCGGCTCCGTCTGGACCCCGGCAGCCTCGCCGCCGCCCTGCCGCCCGAATCGCGGCGCTCCCATTCCCCACGCCGGGAGACGCTGCTGCTGCGCTTCACCCCCGGCTCGATCGACGTTTTCCGCACCTGGCAGGGCACCCTGCTCTACGGGGTGCTCACCCTGCTGCTGATCTACGCCCTCAACCTGCAGCAGCAACAGCTGGCGCTGCGGGGGCTGCTCACGGCCCGGCCGCTGCCGCCGATGGCGCCCTCTGCGGAAGCCGCCGCCAGCGTGGAGGAGGCCGATGCCCTGCTGCTGGAGGCCTACCCCGAGCTTCAGCCGCTGCGCCGCGCCGCCGCTGGTCAGGCCCTGCGCCGGCTGCGGGCCGAACGCCCCGCCACCCCACGCTCCGATCTGTCCCTCGGCCGGTTGGCGCTGACGCTGGAGACGCCAACCCGCCTGCGCCTGGAGGCCCCCCGCGAAGGCGAGACCGACCTGAAAGGCGTCAGCGGCCGTCTCAGCCTGCCGGTGCTGCCGCCGTTTGTCCTGCGGCTCGAGCCCGCCCCCCCGCCGGGCCGGGTGCTGTGGCGGGGGCAGGTTCTGGCGGCTGACGCCGGCGAGCCCGGACGCTTCCGCTACCCGCCCGCCCGGATGGGGGGCGCCGCCTCCACCGGGGCGCGACCCCAGCGCGCCGCCATCGCCCCGTAGCCATACAGCGGCCCTTCCAGATCGGCGACCGGCCGGTCCAGTCGCCAACTCCAGTTGCCCTCAATGGTGCCCGGCACGTTGAAACGGGCCTCATCCCCCAGCTCCAGCAGGTCCTGAATCGGCACCACCACCAGCTCCGCGGGGGAGGCCAGCGCCAGCTCCAGCAGCTGCCAGCCCGGCGCCGTCACCGCCGCACCGACGGCGCTCTCCACCCGGGCGCGGGCCGCGTCATCCAGGGAGTGCCACCAGCCCAGGGTGGTGGCGTTGTCGTGGGTTCCGGTATAGACGACCCAGCGGTGGCCGACGTAATGGGCCGGCAGGTAGGGATTGTCGTCGTTGCCGTCGAACGCGAACTGGAGGATTTTCATGCCGGGCAGGGCGAACTGGTCGCGCAGCTGCTCCACGGGCTCCGTGATCACCCCCAGGTCTTCGGCGATCAGGGGCAGGCGCTCCTCCGGCAGCAGCGTGCCCCGTCGGCGGCAGCGCCGCCAGAGCCGGCGCAGCAGCGCTGCACCGGGGGAGGCTTGCCACTGCCCGTTCTCCGCGGTGTCATCGCCGCCGGGCACCCGCCAGTAGGCCTCCAGGGCCCGGAAATGGTCCAGTCGCACCAGGTCGTACAGCGCCAACTGGCGCTCCAGCCGCTGCATCCACCAGCGGTACCGGCTGAGCCGGTGGCGCCACCAGCGGTACACCGGCGTTCCCCAGAGCTGGCCGGTGGGGGAGAAGTAGTCGGGGGGCACGCCGCTCTGGGCCACCAGCTTGCCGCCATCCGCCAGGGAGAAGAGCCCCGGCCGCGCCCACACATCGGCGCTGTCGTGGGCGACGTAGAAGGGGAGGTCGCCCACCAGCCGCACCCCCAGGGCGGCGGCCTCGGCCTGCAGCCGATTCCACTGGCGCTCGCAGCACCACTGGAGCAGGGCCTCCTCCAGCAGCGCATCGGCGTGCTCACGCTCCAGCCGCCCCAGGGCACGGGACTGGTGGTGCGCCAGGGGTCCCGGCCATTCCCACCAGGGCCGCCCCCCATGCAGGCGACGCAGCGCCATGAACTGGCAGTGATCCCGCAGCCAGGGCTCCTGGCGGCGTTGCCAGAGCTGGAAAGCCTGCCGTTCGGCGGCGGGTCGGGCGGCCCAGCCCCGCCGCAGGGCCACCCCGAGGGCCGTCGCCCGCTCCCCGGCCAGGGCGGGGTCCAGCCGGCCGGTATCCGGGGTCTGGGCGCCCGGCAGGGCGTCGCGTTCGGCCGACTCCAGCCATCCCTCGGCCACCAGGTCGTCCGCGTCGATCAGCCAGGGGTTGAGGGCCGAGCCGCTGGGGGAGCTGTAGGGGGAGCCGGTGCCGTCCGGGGGGGCCAGGGGCAGCACCTGCCACACCCCCACCCGCTCGCGGCCCAGCAGGGCGATCCATTGCCGCGCCTCGGCGCCCAGGGTCCCGCAGACCGGACTGCCCTGCAGGGCGGTGGGGTGGAGCAGCACCCCGCAGTCATAGCCGCCGGGGGGGGGAGGGGGCACGCTCACGGGGAGGGCAGCCGGTAGCGGCTGATGATGCGCCGGGCGAACTCGGGCATGTGCCGCTCGGCCATCTCCCCATGGTTCCGCCGCAGCCAGAGGGCATTGCGGGTGAAGTGGGAGTCGATCGAAAAGCGCCCGTACTCCAGCCCGCGCGGACCGACCCGCTGCACCACGAAGCCCACCAGCTCCGCCAGCCAGCGGGGCAGGCGCAGCGCCCGGTCGTAGGCGTCGATGCCCTGCTGCACCGCCTGGCGGCGATCGCCCCGGCTGGTGACCTCCCCGCTGTCGAGCTCGTCCTCCACCAGGGCCAGCAACTCAGCGCCGCTGCCGTTGCGCACGGTGATCCACTGCCGGCCGAATTCCGCCCCCATGTATCCCACCACCAGGTCGGCGCCGGCGTTGGTGTAATCGAAACAGCTCAGACAGCTCGGGGCGAAGACGTCCTTCAGCCGGGGTGTGTCCAGGCCGAAAAACGGCACCGTCTCGCTGTGGCCATCCGCATGGCGGAAGTGGATGCGGAAGTCCTGCATGAATTCGTAGTGGACCACCGTGGCCGGGGAGGCGCTGGCGCTCTCCAGGAAGGTGCGCAGCCCTTCGCGGCTGACGTTGTCGACGCAGGGGAGGCCGAGCACGTACAGCTTCTCCAGCGGCAGGGTGGGCTGCACGGCGCGCAGGGCCTGGATCTGACAGCCCACCCCAACCGCCAGCAGGCGGCGGATGTCGCTGCCCGGTAGCTGCTCGAGCACCTCCAGGTTGGGGGAGAGGGTAGGTTTGTTCACCCGCGCCGCCAGCACCTCCTCGGGCGTGCGGGCCAGGGTCGGCACGGGGGTGAAGCGGTCCTCCGGGCTCTGACCCACGCAAAGCACCGCGTCCACCAGCCCGGTTTCCAGGGCGCGCACGCCGATCCGCGAGACGATCCCCGTCCACTGGGCCCCGTCGATCGGCTGGCGCAGGCGGGCGCTGAGCATGCGCTGCTGCACGCCGAAATAGAGCTCGTTCTCGTCGTCGAGGTTGCGGCTGCGGCCATGGGCCGCGGTCTCCATCGCGTCAAAGCGTTGGTGGAGGAAGGCGCAGGCCTGGCGCACATACGCCACCCAGCGGCTGTCGCACAGACCGCACTGGCTGCAGAGATCCCGGGCTGGATACACGCTCCCCTTCGCCAGCGGACGGGCGCGCTCATGGGGGGCCCTGGGGCCGGACGGACCGGGGCCCGAGGGGAATGGGCTCGTGGGCGGGGCGGCGGTCACGGGTCGCAGGGGCGCCCCGTCAACCTATCCGCGCGCCGCCGTCGCCGCCGGCCCGCGATCCCCTCTGCAGCAGAGTGGGCCGCATTGTCGTGTGATCCTCACGCCGCGATGCCTCCCCGCCGGGATTCCCGCTCCTCCCCCCGCCGTTCGTCCCGGAATTCCAGCCGCCGCAGAAGGGCCGGCGACGGGGAGAGGTCAGACCCCACCTCCACATTGGAGGGGCGCGCGCGGGTGGGCCGCCCCCGGCTGGCGCCGCCCTCGCCCCGCCACCTGGCGCTGGCGGGCTCCGCCCTGGTGGGCGCCCTGGGGGCGGCCTGGCTCCTGGGTCTGATCTGGCCCCTGAACGACCGCTCCGCCGCCCCGCGCCAGGAGATCACCGCCGCCACCCTGGCGGAGAAGCCCCGCCGTCCGATCACCGTGCTGGTGGTCGGCATCGATTCGGATCGGCTCGGCGATCCGGTCAACGCCGCCGCCCCCAAGGGCCCCGCCAACAGCGATGCCCTGCTGCTGCTGCGGGTCAATCCCCGCGGTCCCCTGCAGGTGCTCACCCTTCCCCCGGAGCTGGCGGTCAACCTGCCCGGCAGGAAGCAGCCGGTTGCCCTGGGCAGCCTCTACCGGGTCGGCGGCGTCGCCCTGGTGGCCGACGCGGCACGCGAGCTGGTGGGGCTGGATGACCCCAAACCCGACCGCTATCTGGTCCTCTCCCGCGGCGGCCTGCGGGATCTGGTCAACGGTCTGGGCGGGCTGGAGATCAGCCCGCCCCGCAAGATGAAGTACGAGGACAAATCCCTCAAATACCGCATCGACCTGCTGCCCGGCCTGCAGCGGATGGGCGGTGCCCAGGTGGAGCAGATGCTGCGGTTCCGCGACCGCTGGCTGGGGGAGTCCGGCCGGCGCGCCAATCACCAGGTGGTCGAGATCGCCCTGCGGGAGCGGCTCAGCAAACCGGAGCAGCTGGCCGCCCTGCCGTCCCTGCTGGCGGCCCTGCAGGGGAAGGTGGACACCAACCTGGGGTCCCGCGAGGTCCTCAGTCTGCTGGCGGCTGCCCTGGATGATCCACAGCCCGTGCAGTTCGCCACCCTGCCCCTGGATCCGCCCAAGCCCGGCCACGGCAACCTGCGTCAGGTGCCCCGCGATCTTCCCCAGCCCTTCTGGAAGGAACCGCCCCCGTCACCGCCGGGATCAGCGGCCCCGTCGGTCCCCCCGCCCACCCGCTGAAGCGCTGGGGGTGGGTTCAGAGCAGGTCCAGGGCCCGCCAGCGCCGCGCCAACGCCGCCAGCAACCCCTCCCCGTCGCCGCCGTCATCCCCGTCGCCGCCGTCCTCCCCATCCCCAGGCTCCGCCACGGCGCCGAGCCAGGGCAATCCGTCCTCGCGCCGCCGCGTCGGCTCCCAGGTTCCTCCCCACTGAACCAATCCCACCAGCGGCACGCGCGCCTCGCGCAGCAGGGCCGTGGCCGCCGCCGGCCAGCCGGTGGCCAGCTGGGACGCGTCCAGCAGCAACAGGGTGGGCTGACGCCAGGCCCCCAGCCCCTCCGCCCAGGTGCCGCCGCTCCCCAGGGCCAGGCCCGGGTCGAGGGGCAGGGGGGCCAGCCAGGCCGGCGCCCCCAGGGTGGAGCGTCCCTCCCCCAGGCCCTCCAGGGCCTGCGCCGGGGACAGGGAGGGATCGACGGGCCGCAGCGGCCAGGCCGTGAGGGAGGCGAGGTGTGCCGCCGCCGCCTGGAGGCGGAACCCCAGCTCCTCCGCCGGGCCCACCCCCGCGAGCACCAGTCCCGCCGGCTGGCGGCGTCTGGCTTCGGAAACCGTCATCGCTTTTCTTCGCCCCGGGCCAGCACGCTTCTACCATCGTGATTGTCTGCCCCCGCTGCCGTCCGTGACCACCTTCACGACCGTCGAACGGCAGGAACGGGGGGCGGATCCGGGCCACGCCCACCACGACCTGCGGCGGCTGCGCCTGTTCAGCGGCAATTCCAACCCCGAGCTGGCGCGGGAGATCGGCGCCTATCTGGGCATCCCCGATGGGCCGCGGGTGATCAAGCGCTTCGCCGACGGCGAGCTCTACATCCAGATCCAGGAGTCGATCCGGGGTTGCGATGTCTTCCTGATCCAGCCCACCTGCGCTCCGGTCAACGACCACCTGATGGAGCTGCTGATCATGGTGGACGCCTGCCGGCGGGCCTCCGCCCGGCAGATCACCGCCGTCGTCCCCTACTACGGCTACGCCCGGGCCGATCGCAAGACGGCGGGCCGCGAGTCGATCACCGCCAAGCTTGTCGCCAACCTTCTGGTGAAGTCCGGTGTGGACAGGGTGCTGGCGATGGACCTGCACTCCTCCCAGATCCAGGGCTACTTCGACATCCCCTGCGACCACATCTTCGGTTCGCCCGTGCTGGTCGATTACCTGAGCACCCGCAACCTCGGTGAGCTGGTGGTGGTCTCCCCTGACGTCGGCGGCGTGGCCCGGGCCCGGGCCTTCGCCAAACAGATGAAGGACGCGCCGCTGGCTATCATCGACAAGCGCCGCTCCGGCCACAACGTGGCCGAAAGCCTCACCGTGATCGGCGACGTTGTCGGCAAGACGGCGGTGCTGATCGATGACATGATCGACACCGGCGGCACGATCTGCCAAGGGGCCAAGCTATTGCGCCGCTCCGGGGCGGCCCGGGTCCTCTGCTGCGCCACCCACGCCGTGTTCTCTCCCCCCGCGATGGAGCGACTCTCCGAGCCGGGGCTGTTCGAGGAGGTGGTGGTGACCAACAGCATCCCATTGCCGCCGGATCGCCACTTCCCCCAGTTGCGCGTACTGTCAATCGCCAACATGCTCGGTGAGGCCATCTGGCGCATCCACGAGGAGAGCTCGGTGAGCTCCATGTTCCGCTGACCCCTCCGCCGCTCGCCCCCCCACCGCTGGTGCCACCGCCGCTGGCGTCACCCGCCCCGCTGGCTCCCCTGCCCCGCCGGGCCCACCTCAAGCGCCACCTGCCGGCTCGCCTCACCCTGGCCCTGACGGCCCTGCTGCAGGTGGCGGGTCTGCTCCAGGCCCATGCCGGGGCCGCCCCCCAGGGCCGCCTGCCCGAACCGCTCGGTCGCCGGGTGGGCGTCTGGCTGACCAACTCCCCCAGCCCCCTCTACTACGACGCCACCCGCATCCAGACGGCGGTGGATCAGCTCGCCGCCTCAGGATTCAACACCCTCTACCCGAACGTCTGGAGCCGCGGCGCCACCTTTCACCGCAGCCGCTGGGCGCCGATCGAGCCGGCCCTGGCCCAGGGCGCCCCCAACCTCGATCCGATCTGCCTCTTCACCAGGGCCGCCCAGCGGCGGGGTATGCAGGTGATCCCCTGGTTTGAATACGGCCTGATGGAGCCTGGGGATGCCGAGGTGGTGCGCCGCCATCCGGAGTGGATCCTGCGCCGCTCCGATGGCAGCGCCCTCTACGCCATGCACGGGGCCAATCTGCAAACCTCGCCCCTGCAGGACCTGCGCGTCTGGCTCAACCCGGCCCATCCGGGGGTGCGGGCCCGCTTCATCGGCCTGATCCGCGAAATCGTTCAGCGCTGCGGGGTTGACGGCATTCAGCTCGATGACCATTTCGCCTGGCCGGTGGAGCTGGGCTACGACGATTACACCCGCGCTCTCTACCGCAGCGAAACGGGTCGTGAGCCGCCCGCCAACGCCACCGACCGCAGCTGGATGAAGTGGCGCCGCCACCAGCTCACCGGTCTGCTGCGGGAGCTGCGGGCCAGCCTCGACCAGGCCTCCAATGGCCGCCGCACCGTGATCAGCCTCTCCCCCGGCCCCTTTCGCTTCGCCTACAACCAGTGGTTGCAGGACTGGGAACTCTGGGCCCTCGGCGAATTGATCGATGATCTGGTGGTTCAGAACTATGCCTATTCCATTCGCGGCTTCGAGAAGGACCTCAACCAGCCGGCGCTCGTGAAGGCGCGCAGCTGGGGCCTGCCGGTGGAGATCGGCATCCTGGCGGGCTTCGGCGGCCGCACCCCCGACATGGCCACCCTGGCCGAGAAGGTGCGGCTCTCAGCCGAGCGGGGGCATGGGGTGATCTATTTCTACTGGGAGGGGCTGTGGGGGCGCTACGCCGGCCGGGAGGGGGGCGACTACCGGCGTGAAGCGTTCCGGCAACTGCATCTTCAGGCGTTCCCCCCGGGGGCTGTCCCCAGGGACGGGGCCGCCGGCCGACCGTACCGGCTGCCCCAGCCCCCATCGCCCGCCACGCTCACCCCGCCGCCGCCACCACCCCTGCCCTGAGATCAGGCGGGAAGAGGTTCGGGGGGGAGGCATTGATCCACCACCTCCCGGGTGTTGGGGGAGAGGTCAGCTGCGGCCAGGAAATGCAACGCTTCCCGCATGCGGGCGCTGCGGGCGGGGCCGTAGCTGCCCCAGCGGCTGAACACTTTCACCAGCCGGGAGGCGGTGATCGGGTTGCGGGCATCCAGCTCGGCGATGCGCTCCGCCAGGAAGCGGTAGCCACTGCCGTCGGGGGCGTGGAACACCGGCGGGTTGCCGGCCAGACCCCCCAGCACGGCCCGAACCGAATTGGGGGCCGTGGGATCGAAACGGGGGTGGTGAAGCAGCCGCTCCACCCGCTGCAGGCCGTCGGGGAAGGGGGCGGAAGCCTCCAGGGAGAACCAGGCGTCGAGGATCACCGGCCGGTGCTCCCAGCGGTCGTGGAAGGCCTGGAGGGCCTGGTGCCGCTCCGGCAGGGGGTGGCACTGAAGGGCCCGCAGGCCCGCCCGGGCCAGGGTCATCGAGCCGCTGTCCACCGCGGCCCGACAGGAGGCGATGGCGGAACGGTCGCCCGCCGCCACCCGCCAGCTCCAGACCGTGGCGGTGAGCATGCGGTCGCCGACACCTTCGGGCCAGGGCAGCGCCCACTGGGGCATGCACCGTTCCAGCGCGTCGGCGAGCGGCTCCGCCAGGGCGAGGCCGAAGCTGCGCTGCAGCGCCATCAGTGCGGCGAACAGGGCGGGGGGATCGGGTTGGGGCGTGGCATCCTCCAGTTCCGCCAGGCCCGGCAGGGCGAGCAGCACGCTGCGACTGGATTCCGAGAGGGAGGGGTCGGCGAGGATCCGGCCGAAGGCATCGGTGAGCTCCTCCTCCAGCAGGGGGTCAGGTCGCCCGGCGGCCCGGCGCAGCACCGCCCGGCGCAGCAGCACCTGGCCGGCGTCCCAGCGGGCGAAGGGATCGCTGTCGGTCGCCAGCAGGTGGACCAGCTCGCTGGAGGGCCGGCCCAGCTGGAGCTTCACCGGGGCGGAGAAATGGCGCAGCAGCGAGAGGGCAGGCGGAGGGGCCTGGGTCGGCAGTCCCTCGAGGCGGAGGGTCTGCTCGGCGCGATCCAGCACCAGCAGGTGGGTTCCCTCCCCCCAGCGGCGCGGCAGCAGGGGCAGGGGCAAAGGGCGACCCTGGCCGTCGCGGCCCTTCAGGGGCAGGGGATGGCCGGCCTGATCCACCAGCCCCAGGGCCAGGGGAATCACGAGCGGCTGCTTGTCGGGTTGTCCCGGAGTGGGAGGGGTGTGCTGCTGGAACGTCAGCTCAAGGCAACCTTCCCGCTGCTTCCAGCGACGGCGGATGCGCAGGTTGGGGGTGCCCGCCTGGTGGTACCAGCGGCGGAATTCGGCGAAATCGAACGGGGGGGGCGCCAGACGCCCATCCCTCCCCTCCTCGGCCCAGCGGGCCTCCGCGGCTTCGCGCATGGCGGCGAGAAAATCGTCGCAGGTGGCCGCCGTGCCGTCGTGACGGCGCACATAGAGCGCCATGCCGGCCTGGAACGTCTCCTCCCCGATCAGGGTTTGCAGGGCCCGGATGACCTCCGAGCCCTTCTCATAGATCGTTGTGGTATAGAAATTATCAATCGCTTGATATTGATCGGGCTGAACGGGATGGGCTGTCG
>JBIIND010000290.1:0-3097 GCA_044337665.1 Cyanobium sp. | reverse complement strand
CACTGCTGCTGAACAAACTCAAACTGACGGAACAGGCTGGCACAGACGACAAGCATCAACACGCCATGATCCTCCTGATCGGAGATGCCCGGGCCTGATTGGCCGTAGGGAAGGCCACGGCGCAGGATGCGGCGGCGATTATTCAGGACGCTCGTGGCACGGGGAGGAGATCCGTCGCCGGCTGCCGGCGATACGGTGGGATCCAGCATGTCGCGGGGATTGCTGCGGCGCAGGTGCGACGAGAAGGGACAGCGGGAACCATCACTATCTGCGGCGTAGGTGAAGTTACGCAGGAGCTGAACCAGATAGGGCTGCCGGGTGGCTTCAGGCATGGCAGAGATCTTGGCCCTCTCCGCCTGCCACTGGGCATAGGTGGGCGCATGGATCAAGGGAATGCCATCACTCCAGCGTCCAGCCATTTTGGCCCGCAGGGTCTCGTTGGCCTCCTCCTCACTGACACCGTGGCTGGCGGCATAAACAGCGGCTTTTTCCTCAATATAGCGGTGAAAGATATTGACATTCTGATGCATTTTTCGATAGGCCATGAAAGTGCCATTGCGACTGAAGTCGATCGGCATGGCACCACCGGAGGTCTCCTGGGCTTCATCCACGTGACCGAGCAGGAATTCACCGGTGGCCAGTGGCAGCCACTCCTGACTCGCGGTGAGCTTCCCCTGGCCGATCACGGCGGCCCGCTGATCGGCCTCAAGCGGGTACTGGCCTTCAAAGACCGGATCGCCAATGCCATCGGTAAAGCCGAAGTGCTCCTTCGTGGGATCAGGCTGGAGAACGGCCATGTCCTGGTAGGTATGGGGATATTGGCGATGGCCGGAGAGAATGCTCATGCCTTGGCTGGGGCCACAACAGGCCACCAGGGACTCATAGGCCGCTTCGAGGGCAGCCTGGGGCGACGGATGATTCGACGGTTGAGCATTGGCGTTGAAGGTGACCAGCACATGAACCTGTTTGCTGGCATCCTTCAGTTCTTCCGCCCAGACCTGGTCCCAGATGTCCGCCACACTTTGATGAGTGCCGTGCACATCGCGCAGAATCTCAGCCCGCTTCAACATTCCCTCCTGAAATTCATCGGGCATGCCGCGCAGGGTGCGTACGGGCACGCCGAGGGCGAGCAGGCCGAGGAAGGTGAAGGCGATATTGATCGCCACGTCAGGCTTCGTCGCCGTTACCTTGTCTTGATTGGGCAGGTTTCTGGTGCGCGAGGAGGGCCAGAGCTCCGCCGTGGTAACACGGCGCCGCAGCGTATCAACAAGGTTGCGGGCCTCCTGCTCATGGCCCTCATTCACATGAAGCAGCACACAGCGACCGATCGGAAAGCCCTGCCTGCCGTAGGCCTGGAGGATGTTGCCCTGAATGTCGGCGAGATCGAGTTCGTTGACCATGGTGACAAACAATCAGGAGGGGATACTGCCGGGTGTCTGTGTCGGCTTGTCGATGGACGAGGGTTGATGACGGGCCACAAACTCCAGATATTTTGCCTGCAGGCTCTGGGAGTCGCAGCCCTGGCAGTCGATCATGAAGTCGATGAAGTTCCGCTGGAGGTACAGAGCCTTGAGCACGGAGCGCAGATCTGCACGTGGAGCGGCGGGGAAGGGCTCCATACCCACTGTAATGACACGCCGAATCAACCACAGGATCGTGGCTGCAAGGAGTGCAGCAATCAGCAAGAAGCGCAGCAGAGTCGTAGGCGCCAACACAATGATCGCCACCCCAGCGAGCGCAGCTGTGGCCAGCGGCAACCCCAACACCTTGGGCCACTTGTTGGGAAGTGGGGGCGATCCCTGCCAGAGCCCGGGCTCACCCTGCCAATAGTAATCATTGAAGGACATGGTGGTTTCGATCTGCCCGCCTGTCACTTGCTTGACGAAACTATCGGCAGCTGAATCATGGTCAAAGCCAATGCAGTGCTGAAAGATTTCCGTCAGCTCTGGGGCCATCACCTGCCAGAGGCCGTAGAGGTAATCGCGCAGGCTCTGGAGGCTGCCATCGGGGGCGTCAAAGTCGGCAATGAAGGCCAGATAGGCTTGGGGCAGGTGGTCGACAGGCCCAGGGATCACAGGATTGATCTTGCGGATGGCGGTGACGATGGCGTCCTGGTGCTGGCGACCGACGAACACCAGGTCGTCAATCACCACCATGCGACAGAAGTGTGTACGCAGATCGCGACTGAAGGGTGGGGAATAGTGATGAACTTGTGTGCCAGCATCGCCAATGGGATTTTCCGTGGGCAGGATCGTAAGGATCTCGCGGATGGCATGGATATGGGAGAGGGAGTTGCCAGGGTCATCACGGGAGGAAGCCAAGCCCTCACGGATGGGAATCAGGGAGGAGAGAAAGAAGTGTCCGCCGTCAAAGTTTGGCATCGCAGGGTGCGGTTTGCAGGGTTTAAAAGAGGATGGGAGGGGCGATCATGCCGGCGGAGACGCCCCTCGCTCCAAACGGCTGTAGAACTCGTGCGTGAGCCGAAGACGATTGCGATCCGCTGTCTGCGTATCCGTGCTGGCGATGGGCGCGGGGCCAGCGGAGGGGAGATTGTGCTGAATCTTCTGGGTTACCCGGGCATAGGCCTGGGCGAACTGATCCGCCGATTGGGAACGCGCAATTTGCTCTAGATATTCAATTGCCGCCCAGACGCGCAAGGCCGACTTGATATCCCGCTGCCCGGAGGCCGGGGTGGCATTGTAGTAGTATTCACAATCAACCTGATTGAGGCGAATATAGTTTTTAAAAGGGGTGATTGGCACAGACCCCGGATAGCCGATGCTGCTGTACCAGAACAGGTCAAGGCCATTGGGGATGCCATCAGAAAAGCTATCGATGTACTGATCCCAGGTGCCGTTGAAATTGCTCACGAAGAACATGTAGTCGTTATCAGGTCGCTGATCCGGCCTGAGCCCTGGCCAGTCCTGGCGCTTGATGATGAACCAGCGAGCGAAGTGAATGATGGACAGATTGAGCAGGCCACTCAAAAAAGCCGGATTGATACGGCCGAGCATGAACAGGAGCCGATTAATCCAGGTGTTGCGCGGATGCATCGGCGTCAACACATTCATTCCATAGGCTTTGCCGGCTACATTCG
>JBIIND010000289.1:0-3100 GCA_044337665.1 Cyanobium sp. | reverse complement strand
CCGGTTGGCCGGCGCGGCCATGGGTATGATCGGCCCCGGATCGCGACCCGTTCGCGGATCCAGCCACGCGGATGTGGTGGAATTGGTAGACACGCACGTTTGAGGGGCGTGTGGCTTCGGCCTTGCGAGTTCAAGTCTCGCCATCCGCATTTTTTTCTCTCCGACGGGTTCTGTGGTGGGTGCCGCCCCCGTCCGCCGCTTTCCGACCCATCCCCCCCGCCCGGCGGCCGGGTCCAACCCGGAGCGGGCCGCCATCGTGCTGGTCAGCAACGGCCCCGGCGAGCTGAGCACCTGGGTGTTGCCCCTGGCCCGCCGTCTCCACGCCGAGCTGCCCCTGCGGCCGCGCCAGGGCGATGCCGCGGTGGGCCTGGAACTGGTGTTGGTTCCCTGCCCCAACGCCACCGGTCGGGAGGCGAGCGTCGCCACCGCCTGGGGGGTGTTCGAGCGGGTGCTGCCGGCCCGGCACTTCTGGTCCCTGCTGCTGCGCCCCCATCGCCATGGACCCTGGCCCCGTCGGGGGGTGGTGGTGTTCCTTGGCGGTGACCAGTTCTGGACGGTGCTGCTCTCGGCCCGCCTCGGCTACCGCCACCTCACCTATGCCGAATGGGTGGCCCGCTGGCCCCGCTGGAACGACCGGCTGGCCCTGATGGGCGGGGAGGCCGCCCGCCGCCTGCCCGCCCACTGGCGGGGAAGGGCCGTGCAGGTGGGCGACCTGATGGCGGACCTGCAGGAGTCGGCGCGCGCTGAGGATCCCCTGCCGCCCGGGGACTGGGTGGCGCTGCTGCCGGGCTCGAAGCGGGCCAAGCTGCAGGTGGGGGTTCCCTTCCTGCTCGAGACCGCCGACCGGCTGGCGCAGCGGCGTCCGGGCTGCCGTTTCCTGCTGCCGGTGGCGCCCACCACCTCGGTGGCCGAGCTGCTGGCCTGGGCTTCCGCGGCCAATCCGATCGCCCGGCACTACGGCTCCGGCGAGCCGAGCCGCCAGGGGGACACGCTGATCACGGCCGCCGGCACGGCGATCCGGCTGGTGGAGAGCCATCCCGCCCACGGACCCCTCAGTCAATGCGCGCTGGCGCTCACCACCGTGGGGGCCAACACCGCTGAGCTCGGGGCCCTCGCCGTGCCCATGATCGTGCTGGTGCCCACCCAGCACCTGCAGGTGATGCAGGCCTGGGACGGCTGGCTGGGATTGCTGGCCCGGCTGCCGGGGCTGCGCGCCCTGGTGGGGGTGGCCCTCACCGCCTGGCGGCTGCGCCACCGTGGTTTCCTGGCCTGGCCGAACATCAGCGCCGGTCGTGCCGTGGTGCCGGAGCGGGTGGGGGCGATCACGCCCGAGGCGATCGCCGCCGAGGCCGCCGACTGGCTCGACCAGCCCCAGAGGCTGGAGGGAATGCGCGCGGATCTGCGCGCGCTGCGCGGACAGCCCGGCGCCGTGGCGGCCCTGGCGGCGCTGGTGCGCCAGCTTCTGCCGCCGGCGGATCCTTCCTAAGATTGGGGGGCGTCCCCGCCGCCGCGATGAGCGAGACCGATCCGCAGGCCACCGCCGACCCCTCCCCCTGCAGCCTCGCCAGCGGTCTGGCCCGCGGCCTGGATGAGGAGGCCTGGCGGGAGCGGCTGACCCCCGAGCAGTTCCGCGTCACCCGCCAGGGCGGTACGGAGCGCGCCTTCAGCGGGGCCTACTGGAACCACAAGGGCACCGGTCTGTACCACTGCGTCTGCTGCGGCGCCGAGCTGTTCAGCTCCGCCACCAAGTTCGACTCCGGCACCGGCTGGCCCAGTTTCTGGGACGCGGTGGAGCCGGGGGCAGTCACCACGCTGCGGGACACCTCCCACGGCATGGTGCGCACGGAGATCCGCTGCGCCCATTGCGAGGCCCATCTCGGGCATGTGTTCAACGACGGGCCGGCCCCCACAGGTCAGCGCTACTGCGTCAACTCGGCTTCCCTGCAGTTCAAGGCCCGGCAGCCGTAGGCCGGAGGGGGATCACCAGGGGTCGTCGAGCACCTCGGGATCCACATCGATCGGTTCGGGCGCCCTCCCGCCACTGCTCCGTTCGGACCTCCGCCCATCCACGGTGCGCTCGCTCGGGCGCCGACCCGGCTCCGGTTGGTCCCGATCCCGGTAGAGCGGTTCCGGTTCTTCCCGGTAGCGGGGGTCCCGTTCTTCCGGGAAGCGGGAGTTTTCCCCGTACCGGTCGCGGTCTTCCTCCTGCCAGGCGGGGCGGCGGGGTTCGGGTTCCTCATCGAGGTAGCGCCGCTGGCGCTGGGGTTCGCGGTCGCGGCGCTCCTCCAGTTCCACGTAGTCGAGCTCGCTCTCGGGTTGGAAGGCACGGGCCGTGGCCGGTTCGAGCCGGCGCTGGGTTTCCAGGGCGCTGGGCTGCCCTGCCGGCAGTTGGTTCTCGGCGGGCACCAGGCCGGCGCGGAACCGATCCCGCTCCTCCTGCTCCCAGCCGCCGCCGCCGATGCCCAGCTTCTCCAGCAGCCCCGTGCCGAGCTGCTTGAGCTTCTCCTCGGCGCCCTCGTACACAATGATGCGGTCGGTGCCGCTGCTGACGATCTCGATCACCGGCAGCTCCCAGGTGCTCAGCACCCCCTCCCCCAGCAAGGGCACCCCCAGGGCACCGATCACCAGGGTGGTGAGTTCGCCGGTCTCGATGTCGAAGCTGAAGCCCAGCACCCGCCCGAGCTGTTGGCCGGCCTCGGTGATCACCTGGCAGTTGATCACCTTGCTGAATCGCTCCGGGTTGAAGGCCTCCACCAGCGAGTCGGCGGAGTCGACCAGAATCACATCCCCCACCTGGCGGATGCGGTCCAGGGGCATCCAGCGGGGCAGGCCGGGCAGAAAGCGGGTGAGGGGGTTGTCCCGCAGCCCGAGGGCCACCACCTCGCGTCGGTCGATGTCCACCACCACCTCCCCCACCACGCCGAGGCGGCGGCCGGTGTCCCGGGTGATCACCTGGGTGCCCATCAGCTCGGAGCGCAGCCAGAGGCGGTCGCTGGGAACAGCGGCGGGATCGGCGGCGGGGGGAGGCGTGGAGGTCAAGTCCAGGGGCGGGGTGTGGCGGGATGGCGCGGGCGCCGGGGGCGGGCCGCCAGCCCAGTCG
>JBIIND010000287.1:0-3108 GCA_044337665.1 Cyanobium sp. | reverse complement strand
CGCGGATCCAGGGCCATCAGAGCTCCCCCCGCCACACCAGGGCCAGGGGCAGGAGGGCAAAGCCGGCGCCGAGCACCAATGCCAGCAGGCGTCCCGCGACCCGGATGGCGGCGGCGTTGGCCGGCTCCAGCCAACCCAGGCTGCGGTACGCGCTCTCCAGGCCGTGCAGCAGATGCAGTCCGGTCGCCAGGCCAGCCCCCACGTAAAGCGCCAGGGCGGCGGGCGAGGCCAGGGCCGTCAGGATCGCCGCCCCTTCCGCACCCGGGGGAGGGCGGTGCAGGCGCAGCTGCAGCAGATGCACCCCCAGGAACAGAAGCAGCAGGCCACCGCTCCAGGGCAGCCAGCGTCCCGCCCGGGACACCAGCGCTTCGATCGCCCCCGGGCGGCGGCTGACGCGGGCGACGGGCACGGAACCGCGGGCGACCGCATGGCTCCAGGCCCGCCGCAGCGACAGGAGCGGATGGAGCAGCAGCGCGCCCGCCAGGGCGACCTCCAACGGCGGCAGCCAGGGCTGGCGGTGCAGGGCCGCGGCCCAGGATTCAAAGGAGGCGGGGGCCAGCAACGACAGGGACGCCCCAGCGAGGTGCGCCACCAGGAACAGTGCCAGGAGAAGGCCGCTGACGGCGATCAAATGGGTCGATCCGCTCAGGGGTGGCCCCCTGACGATCGCATCGGGGGCCAGGGGCTGACAACGGCGCCCCAGCAGGGAGGGGATGCGGGGGCGGACGCATTCATAGGGTGAGACCCGTTCCGGTCGCCGCTCCCGCCTCTGTCCCGCCCCTCCACCTATCTCTGTGCCTTCCTCACCCTGCTGAACGATCGGCTGGGGGAGAGCATCATCTTTCCGTTGCTGCCTTTCCTGCTGGCCGGCCTGAGCCGCGACGCCCGCACGTTGGGGCTGCTCACCGGCACCTATGCCCTCGCCCAGTTCGCCTTCACGCCCCTGATCGGCGCCCTGAGCGACCGCTTCGGGCGCCGACCGGTGATCGCCAGCTGCGTGGCGGGCTCGGTGCTGGGCCTGGGGCTGTTCGCCCTCACGATCCTCATTCCCTGGGGGTCCCGCTTGCCGGCGGCCCAGGCCGCCGGCTGGCCCCTGGCCCTGCTGTTCCTGGCACGGATCATCGACGGGGTGAGCGGGGGCACCGCCGCCACCGCCACCGCCGTGCTGGCGGACGTGACCCCGCCGGAGACCCGGGCCCGGGCCTTCGGACTGGTGGGCGTGGCCTTCGGCCTGGGCTATGTGCTCGGGCCCTTCCTCGGGGGCGTGCTGGCGGAGCGGTCCCTGAACCTGCCGCTGATGGTGGCGGTGGGCATCGCCGTGGTGAATCTGGTGCTGGTGCTCGCCCTCCTGCCGGAGACCCATCCCGTCGAGGCCCGCCTGCCGATGCCCCGCAAGCGGGAGCTGCAGCCCTTTCACCAGCTGGGGAGGGTCTTCGCCAACCCGCGCGTGCGCCGCATGGCGGCCGCCTTCTTTCTGTTCTTTCTGGCCTTCAGCGCCTTCACCGGCGTCCTGGTGCTCTTCCTGCAGGAGAGCTTCGGCTGGGGGCCCGGCCTCACCTCCCTGTTGTTTCTTGTGGTGGGCGTCGTGGCGATGGTGGTGCAGGGCGGGCTGATCGGACCGCTGGTGAAGCGCTTCGGCGAGTGGCGACTCACGGTGGTGGGGATCGGCTTTGTGATCGCCGGCAGCCTGCTGATTCCCCTGGCCACGCCCACCAGCGTGCGACCCCAGGTGTTCGGCGCCGTGGCCCTGCTCGCCGTCGGCACCGGCCTGGTGACCCCCTGCCTGCGCAGCCTGGTGTCCCGCCGGCTCGACCGCAGCGGCCAGGGCGCCGCTCTGGGCAGCCTGCAGGGCCTGCAGAGCCTGGGCAGCTTTCTGGGCCCGCCGCTGGCGGGTGTGGCCTACGAGGGGGTTGGCCGCACCAGTCCCTTCTGGCTGGCGATCCTGCTGCTGTTGGGGGTGCTGCTGCTGGTGAGCGATAGCAGGGAGCGGATGTCGCCCGGACGACAGGCCTGAATTGCTACGGTCAGAACAACGAATCAGGCCATGGCTCGGCCGTGAGTAAGGCCGGATCATCCCCAAGCCAGGTCGCAGGATCGATGAGCAGCGCCACCCAGCCGGCCGGCGCCACCGGCGCCACCTCCCCCGCGGGTGGCGTGGCGGGCCCAGAGGCGCGGCCCCCGCTCGATCCGAAGCTCTACATCAACCGCGAGCTCAGCTGGCTGGCCTTCAACCACCGCGTGCTGGCCCAGGCTCTGAACGAATACACCCCCCTGCTGGAGCAGGCGAAGTTCAGTGCCATCTTCAGCAACAACCTCGATGAATTCTTCATGGTGCGGGTGGCCTCGCTGAAGTCGCAACTGGAGGCCGGGGTCATCAGCCGCAGCGACGATGGCCTCACCCCCCATGAGCAGCTGGAGGCGATCCAGGAACGGCTGCGGCCGCTGCTCGAACTCCAGCAGCAGCACTATCGCTATTCGCTCAAGAGCCATCTGGGCGAATACGGCATCTATCTGCTCGATTACCAGCGTCTCAACGAGCGGCAGAAGGCCTGGGCGGACGACTATTTCCGCGCCTCGATCTTCCCGGTGCTGACGCCGCTGGCCGTGGATCCCGCCCACCCCTTCCCGTTCATGAGCAACCTCAGCCTGAACGTGGCGGCCCTGATCCGGGATCCGGATTCGGGCCAGCAGCAGTTCGCGCGGGTGAAGGTGCCGCAGAAGATCCTGCCGCGCTTCGTGCCGATCCCCACCGAGATCTGCGACCGCCATCCGCGGCCCGTCTTCGTGGCGGTGCCGCTGGAGCAGCTGGTGGCCTTCAACCTGCAGCTGCTGTTTCCCGGCATGGTGATCGAAGGGCACTACTTCTTCCGGGTCACCCGCGACGCCGATCTGGAGCTGCGGGACCTGGAGGCCGACGACCTGATGGAGGCGCTGCAGGAGGGGCTGCGGAAGCGGCGCATGGGGGGGGAGGTGGTCCGCCTCGAGGTGGCGGACGAAATGCCGGAGGAGGTGGTGCAGGTGCTGATGGAGGGGCTGGAGGTGGAGCCGGAGGACCTGTACCGGATCAACGGCCCCCTCGGCCTCGACGACCTGATGAGCCTGCTGGCG
>JBIIND010000288.1:0-3108 GCA_044337665.1 Cyanobium sp. | reverse complement strand
AGCCACCGAGGTGGCTGGCTTGGCTTCCGCGACCTCAACAGCCCACGCATCCGCCGCATCGCCATCGGAGACAACACGCTGCCCGCGGGAAAGTACGCCTGTGAGGTGTTGCGGCACTTCAAGCCCATCGGCCACGTGCAGCCGTAGTTGGTTCCCCTCGCCCTGGTGCGCGCGGTAGCCAGTGCTGTGGCCAGTGGCCATGCCGATTCTCTACAGCGGCGCAGTGATCAACCGCAGTCGCCAACCCGGCATCGCCAGGGCCTATCTCGATGGGCTGGTCAGCGCTGCGGCACGCACTGCCTTCATCGAGGCCGGCTTTTCACCCCGGCCCGCAGGGTACTGAGCCATCACCTTGGATACCGCCTGCTCCCCTCGGCTGCTGTCGCTGCGGGCCGCCGCCCTGGCGGTGCTGGTGCGGGCCGCAGTGTGCCATCGCGGCGGTGGCCTCTCCGCTGATGTACCGCAGCGCCCTGGCCTCGTCGGACCAGCTCAAGCCGGAATGCGAGCCCGTCGCCCCAGGGCGATCAGCATCACCCCGGTGAAGTACATCCAGAGGCTGTAGAGCGCCGCTGGCACCGCCATGTCTGGATCGGCCAGCAGTCCGGCGGTGATCGCGATCGCCAGGGTGCCGTTCTGGATTCCCACCTCGATCGCCAGGCAGATCCTCTGCGCTCTCGGCAGGCCGCCGAGTCGCCCCAGCGCCATCCCCGCCAGGCTGCCCAATCCATTCAGAAGGATCACCGCCACCCCCGCCCGCAGCAGGAACGACGGCAGCCGGCTGCCCTCCCGGAACAGGAGCAGGGCGATGATCAGGACCAGCAGGGCGGTGGCCACGCGCCCCATCGGTTTCTCCAGGGCCTGGGCACGGGCCGGCGCACGCTGCCGGATCGCCATGCCGATGGCGGTGGGCACCAGGGTGATCAGCACGATCTGCACCATTGTGGTGCCGACCGGCAGGCGGAACTCCGCGCCGCCCCCGAGGAACGCCGCCAGGGCCAGGTTGGTGAACACCGGGATCGTGAACACCGTGATCAGGCTACTCAGTGCAGTGAGCGTCACCGACAGGGCCACATCACCGCGGGCCAGGTAGGTGATCAGGTTGGAGGAGGGCCCGCCGGGGCAGAGCGCCACCACGATCAGACCCACCGCGATCGGCGGTTGCATCGGCACCACCCGCGTGAGCAGCAGCGCGATCAGGGGCAGTACCACCACCTGGCCGAGGCTGCCCAGCGCCACCGCCTTCGGTGCCCGCACGATCCTGCGGAAGTCGTCCGGCACCAGGCTCAACCCCATCCCCAGCATCACCAGCCCCAGGGCCAGGGGCAGCAACACCGTGGTGAACAGGCTGCTTTGCACAGGTTCTGCTGGCGACCCCCTTCAGTATGGGCAGGATCCGTAGCCTGGCCGCCACCGATGCCCCAGGCCCCGCCCATGACAGCCGCCCCCACGCCGCCGCTCGATGCCGAAAAGCTCCAGGCCCTGTTCACCAAGCCCTACGGGGTATCTGGCCCTACCCCGGCGGAATGGCGGGCGCTCTACGCCGACAACGTGCACTTCGAGGACCCCACCCAGAGCCGCCAGGGGGTTGAGGCCTACATCCTGGCCCAGCAGGGCCTGGAGCAGCGCTGCGACGACATCTTTCTGGAACCCGGCGCCGTGGCGCTGAACGGGGATCAGGCCTTCATCGAATGGCGCATGGGCTTGAAGATCAAGGGGATTGAATTCATCTATCCCGGTGTTACCCGCCTGCGCTTTGGCGCCGATGGCCGCATCGTCGAGCACCGCGACTACTTCGACTTCGTGGGTCCCACCTTTGCGCCGGTGCCTGTGGTGGGCGGCTTCGTGCGCTGGCTTTACGGGCGTTTCGTGGCCTGAGGCCGCGCCCGCGATCAGCCGCCCACCGGCGCATTCCAGCGCAGCAGCGCCCGCTTGTCCCGCTCCTGGCCGAGCACCGAGAACGTGCCGGTGCCCAGCACCAGCAGGGCGCCGCCCACCACCCCCAGCCCCAGCCAGCAGCCGGCCAGGCTGCGCAGGATGTGGCCATGGGCGAACAGGGCGAGGCGCCGCTCCTGCCCCAGCTGTCCCAGGCAGAGTTGGATCAGGCGCTCGCAGCGCGCCGCCACTTCGGTGGCGCTTTCACCGCCCGGGCAGGGGTGGGTCCACACCGTCCACTCCGGCACGCTGCGGCGGATCTCGGCGGTGGTGATGCCCTCGTAGTCGCCGTAGTCCCACTCCCGCAGGTCGTCGCACAGCTCGGAGCGCTCCCCCAGGCCAGCTAGCTCGCAGGTGCGGCGGGCCCGCTGCCGCGGGCTCACCAGCACGGCGTCGAAGCCCTGGGCGGCCAGCACGGGGGCTAGGCGACGGGCCTCCTCCTCCCCCTCCGGCAGCAGGGGCAGGTCGGTGCGGCCGGTGTGGCGTCCCTCGCGGGCCCACTGGGTGGCGCCGTGGCGAATCAGCCAGATCTCCGGGGAGCGGGCGGAGCCGGGGGCCGTGCTCACACCGCCTGGGTTTCCGCCACCGGCAGGGGCGTTTTCTGCGGATGCAGCGGCGTGCGCTGGCCGCCGGCCACCAGGCGGTTGAGGGCATTGACAAACGCCTGGGCGGCGGCCACCACGATGTCGGTGTCGGCGGCGTGGCCGGAATAGAGCACGCCGGCGGCCCGCAGCCGGATCGTCACCTCCCCCATCGCGTCGATGCCCTCGGTGACGGACTTGACGCTGAACTCCACCAGCTCGTTCGGCACGCCGGCCAGTTCGTTGAGGGCCTGGCACACCGCATCCACCGGGCCGGTGCCGATGCGGGCGACGCTGCGCTCCTCCCCGCCCGCCGTTTCCAGGCTCACGGTGGCGGTGGGCAACAGGCCGGTGCCGCAGCTCACCTGCACGCGCCGCAGCAGAAAGGCCGCCTGGTCGGCCTGTTGTACCTGCTCCGAGATGATCGCCTCCAGATCCCGGTCGCTGATCTCCCGTTTGCGGTCGGCCAGTTCCTTGAAGCGCAGGAAGGCGTCGTTGAGGTCTTCCCCTTCCAGCTGGTAACCCAGCTCCTCGAGGCGGGCGCGGAAGGCGCTGCGGCCGCTCAGCTTGCCCAGGGAGATGCGGTTGTCGGCCA